>QCVU01000041.1 GCA_003210275.1 Prochlorococcus sp. AG-686-M10 | reverse complement strand
ACATAAACTAAGTTTAGAAAGAAAAGAAATTGACATCGAGATATCAAGCCTGCAATCAGAAAGTAAAAAATTAAGCCAAATAATTGGCCAAGAGATAAGAAATACTAATAATGCTAATTCTCAAGAACTTAATGAATTAAAAGACAAGGGCAATAAATACAGAATAAAAGTTTCTGAATTTGAAGAAAAAAAAAGGATATTAGACAAACAACTTCAAGATGAAATATTAAAATTACCCAATTTCCCAAGTAAAGATGCACCCCTTGGAGAAAATGAAAATAATAATATTCAAATTAAAGAATGGGGAGATCCTCTAAAAAAAGATAATCTCAAAGCTCACTGGGAAATAGGCGAAGATTTAAATCTATTTGATTCCGTAAAATCAACCAAAATTTCAAAAAGTCGTTTTATTACTCTTACAGGTAATGGAGCGAGGTTGGAGAGGGCTTTAGTTAATTTCATGCTAGATGTTCATTCAAACAATGGATATTTAGAATTAATGCCTCCGGCATTAGTTAATTCAGAAAGTCTTCAAGGATCTGGCCAGCTTCCAAAATTTTCAAATGAAAGTTATAAGTGCGCAAATGATGATTTATGGCTCTCTCCAACCGCAGAAGTACCTTTGACTGCTTTTCATAAAAATGAGATTATCGATCCAAAATTTTTGCCTTTAAAATACGTAGCATACAGTCCTTGTTTCAGAAGAGAGGCGGGTAGTTATGGGAGAGATACAAAAGGTTTAATAAGACTTCATCAATTTAATAAGGTTGAATTATATTGGTTTTGTGATCCAAATAAATCATTAGAGGCTCATAAAGAGATAACGGCAGATGCCGAAAGTATCTTAAAAAAACTCAACTTACCGTATAGATTAGTAGATATTTGTACTGGAGATTTGGGCTTTTCTTCTAGCAGAACTTTTGATCTTGAGGTTTGGTTGCCTAGCAGCAAATGTTATAGAGAAATATCTAGTTGCAGTAATTGTTTAGACTTTCAGTCTCGTAGATCATCAATAAGAACGAAAATTGATAAAAAAACTTCATATATCCACACTTTAAATGGAAGTGGTTTAGCTATTGGAAGAACAATGGCAGCAATTCTTGAAAACGGCCAACAACCTGATGGAAGCGTAAAAATTCCTGAAGCTCTAGTTCCATACTTTGGATCATCTTTTATAAAAACTGCCTAATATAAAAAAATGAATGTTTTAACTTCAATAACAGTCTTAGGATTTCTAATTTTCTTTCATGAAATGGGTCATTTTCTCGCGGCAATATTCCAAGGAATATACGTTGACGGTTTTTCTATTGGATTTGGCCCTTCAATAATACAAAAAAAATATAAGGGTATAACTTACTCATTTAGAGCCTTTCCTTTAGGAGGATTTGTTTCCTTCCCTGATGAAGAAATCAATAACATTGACCCACAAGATCCAAACCTTCTAAAGAATAGGCCAATAATCCAAAGAGTAATTGTTATATCTGCTGGAGTATTTGCTAACTTACTTCTTGCTTATACAATTCTAATTTTAAACGTAACTACAATTGGTATTCCCTATGATCCAGAACCCGGAATTTTAGTTTTAGCAACTCAACCAGAAAAAGCTGCTTTTAGAGCAGGTTTAGTAGCAGGAGATAAAATATTAAAAATAGATGAGAATATATTAGGAGTTGGGGATCAAGCAGTATCGTCTCTGGTAAAAAAAATCCAAAGTTCATCAGAAGAATCAATATCAATTGAAATTGAGAGAGATAATTCTAATCAAAAATTAATTTTAATTCCTCAAAACATTGATGGGAAAGGGACAATTGGTGCTCAGTTACAACCAAATATTAAAAAAGAAACAAAAAAAACAAAAAATATTAATGAACTTTTTCAATATACAAATAAGGAGTTTTCATCCCTATTAATAAAAACAATCCAAGGTTATAAAGGACTAATTACAAATTTCTCATCAACAGCTCAACAATTAAGTGGACCCGTGAAAATTGTTGAAATTGGAGCCCAATTATCAGAGCAGGGAGGAACAGGGATTTTGTTATTTGCCGCTTTAATTTCTATAAATTTAGCTGTTTTAAATTCTCTTCCATTACCTCTTCTTGATGGAGGTCAGCTTGTTTTTACTCTTATTGAAGGATTAAGGGGAAAACCCGTACCAGTTAAAATTCAAATAGCCGTAACTCAATCAAGCTTTTTTCTTTTGGTAGGTTTAAGCGTTTTATTAATTATTAGAGATACAAGCCAATTACTAATAGTTCAGAGATTGCTTAATCAATAACTTAATTTTTTTTATTTTGATAGTTAAGCTGTTAATATAAATAATATGTTTTCTTAGAGAATTCTTAATGGCTAAAAAATCAATGATTGCTAGAGAGGTAAAACGTAAAAAACTAGTAAAAAAATATGCTGCAAAGAGGAAATCATTATTAGATGAATTTAATGCTGCTAAGGATCCTATGGAAAGATTAGAAATACATAGAAAGATTCAAGGTCTTCCAAGGAACTCAGCCCCAACAAGAGTTAGGAATAGATGCTGGGCTACAGGCAAACCAAGAGGTGTATATAGAGATTTTGGATTATGCAGAAATCAATTAAGACTAAGAGCTCATAATGGTGAATTACCAGGCGTGGTAAAATCCAGCTGGTAATTAAATAAATATTATAGATTTTAAGAAATTCATTAATTCCAATATTTCAGAGAAACCCTAGTAATTACAGTATTTTAAAGGAATCACCAATACTATCCTAAGATTTAATTTGAAACCTTATTTAAATATTTCTCTCAATATGTACCTATTAGATGTAAGAATAAATTATGTATAGAATTATAATTTAAAAAGTGGAAGAAAAAAATACGTCGATCACGTTTGACGGACGAGAGATACGACTTACTACCGGACTATATGCTCCTCAAGCTGGAGGAGCAGTAATGATTGAATGTGGAGACACATCTTTATTAGTTACAGCGACAAAAACAACGAAGAAACAATCTGCAGATTTTCTGCCTCTAATATGTGATTACGAGGAAAAATTATATGCTGCTGGAAGAATCCCAGGCGGGTTCATGAGAAGAGAAGGTAGACCTCCTGAAAGAGCAACATTAATTGCAAGGTTAATTGACAGGCCAATGAGACCCCTTTTCCCTTCATGGATGAGAGACGAGATACAAATAGTTGCATCTTGCCTTTCTCTCGATGAAAGAGTACCTGCAGATGTTCTAGGAGTAACTGGAGCTTCTATAGCAACTTTATTAGCAGAAATTCCATTTTACGGGCCAATGGCCGCTGTGAGAGTGGGGCTAATAGGAGATGACTTTATTTTAAATCCAAGTTACAGAGAAATAGAAAAAGGTGATCTTGATATTGTTGTAGCAGGATCTCCCGAAGGAATTGTGATGATTGAGGCAGGTGCCAATCAACTTTCTGAACAGGATACTATTGAAGCTATAGATTTCGGTTATGAGGCTGTAAGCGAACTAATTAAAGCTCAAGAAAATCTTCTTAAAGACTTAGGAATAAAACAGGTTAAGCCTTCAGAACCAGAAGAAGATAAAGCATTATCCATATATTTAGAGAAAAACTGCACGAAAACAATAGATCAAGTTTTAAAGAAATTTGATCAGTCCAAAGAAGAGAGAGATCTCGAATTAGATAAGATAGAACTTGAAGTGAAAGCCAAAATTGATTTACTTAAAGATGATAATCAATTAAAAGTTCTTACTACAGAGAATGAAAATTTAATGCATTCTGACTTCAAAAAGTTAACCAAAAAATTAATGAGATCACAAATCATTAATGATGGGAAAAGAGTCGATGGAAGAGATCTTGATGAAGTTAGAAAGATATCTGCGTCTGCAGGAATACTTCCGAAAAGAGTCCATGGGTCAGCATTATTTCAAAGGGGCTTAACTCAAGTTTTATCTACGACAACACTTGGAACCCCTAGTGATGCTCAAGAGATGGATGACCTAAATCCAAGTACTGAGAAAACTTACTTACATCACTATAATTTCCCGCCATATTCAGTTGGAGAAACTAGACCTATGAGAACTCCAGGGAGAAGGGAAATTGGTCATGGAGCGTTAGCAGAAAGAGCATTAATTCCCGTACTCCCAGGGAAAGAAACATTTCCATATGTACTGAGAGTTGTTAGTGAAGTCTTAAGCTCAAATGGATCAACCTCAATGGGATCAGTATGTGGAAGTACACTTTCATTACTTGATGCTGGGGTCCCTCTAAAAGCCCCTGTTAGTGGAACGGCAATGGGTTTAATTAAAGAAGGTAAAGATGTCCGAATCCTTACAGATATTCAAGGCATAGAGGATTTTCTTGGAGATATGGATTTCAAAGTTGCTGGTACAGAGAAAGGCATAACTGCATTACAAATGGATATGAAGATCACTGGATTACCAGTCTCTGTAATTTCTGATGCAATCAAGAAGGCCCGTCCAGCAAGATTATTAATCTTGGAGAAAATGCAAGAAGCGATTGACAAGCCTCAAGAGTCTTTATCTCCACATGCCCCAAGGCTTCTAAGCTTTAGGATTGACCCCGAACTCATAGGAACTGTGATAGGTCCCGGCGGAAGGACAATTAAAGGGATCACTGAGAGAACAAATACAAAAATTGATATTGAGGATGGTGGTATCGTAACAATTGCTTCTCATGACGGGGCTGCTGCTGAAGAGGCACAAAAAATCATCGAGGGTCTTACTAGAAAAGTTCATGAAGGTGAAATCTTTTCTGGCGTAGTAACAAGAATTATACCAATAGGTGCTTTTGTAGAAATCCTTCCTGGGAAAGAAGGTATGGTCCACATTTCACAATTATCAGAAGCAAGAGTTGAAAGAGTTGAAGATGTAGTTCGACAAGGAGATGAAGTAACTGTTAGAGTCCGGGAAATTGATAGCAGAGGAAGAATAAATCTTACCTTAAGAGGAGTTGCTCAGAACGGAGGAATGTCTTACCCAGAGCCAACCCCAACACCTGTAGCTCCTCTTAATTGAGACTAAAGAGGATATAAATTATATTTTTTAATTATTTCTTTTATCTCAGAACAAATCTTTCCATGCGTTATACGATTATTGGAAGCGATAATTATGCCTCCTTGTTCGAAATTTGTTTTCCCATAAGAAAGTTCTTCATTATCTAAATTTGTGATAGCTCCTCCTGCAGCTTTTAAAATAGCCTCAGGAGCAGCAAAATCCCAATCTTTTGGTGAACTTTTTCCGGGGAGGCTTAAGCATATATAAAGATCACTTTCTCCTCTAACTATTGATGCAATTTTGCATCCTATACTTCCCATAACTACAACTTTATTAAAATTAATTTTTTGGATTAACTTTTTTAAAGATTCATTATTATGATTTTTGCTAGTTACTAAAACCATCTCTTGAAGATTTTTATTTTTAGATAGGTTAAATTCTAATTTTAATCCTTCCCTATTCTCACACCAAACTTTTTCTCCATCTGCAATCCATAATTGATCCTTTTCTGGAATTAAAACAATTCCTAAATAAGGAGTTTTCTCATAATTCAACGCTAGATGCATCGCGTAATTACTTGTCCCTTGAATAAAGTCTTTAGTTCCATCAAGAGGATCAAGTACCCACATCCAAGTAGCGTTAATATCACAATATTGAGAAGGAATCTTTACGTTTTCTTCACTTAAGATTTCCCAACTAATATCTTTATATTTTTTAGTAATTCTTTTAATTATTATCTCATTAACTTTTAAATCGGCTAACGTTACTGGATCATTATTACTACCATTTTTTAAAATATTGATTTTATTGTTCGAATCTTTTAGTATTTGAGCGTAGTAAAGTAAGGTTTTAGAGGCTTCCCAGCTGAAACTCCTCAAATCATTAATGAGACTTTCAGTATTTATACCAAAGGGTAATTTAATCACTTAATGAATATTAAATCCTCATCATCTCATAAAAACCAAGAGCCTGAAAATAGTGTCTTATATATTGTTGGAACTCCTATAGGTAATTTAAATGATCTCTCAACTAGAGCTTTAAATATTCTCAAAAACGTTTCTTTAATAGCTTGTGAAGATACTAGGCAAACAAAAAAAATAATGAGTAGATATGAATTTTCGAATAATCTTATTAGTTTCAATAAATATAACTCTCAAAATAAAATACCTAAAATAGTTAATGATCTCAACTCAGGGAAATCAATTGCATTAGTTAGTGATGCAGGAATGCCAAGTATTTGTGACCCTGGAGAGGATCTTGTCAAAAATGTCAGATTTTGCGGGATAAGTATAGTTTGCATTCCTGGGCCATGTGCAGCTATTACTGCACTTGTCTCAAGTGGACTTCCATCTTCTAAATTTACGTTTGAAGGATTTCTTCCAAAAAAGAAGTCAGAAAGAGAAAAAATCCTTATTGAAATTAGTAAAAATGATAAGACTACAATTATTTATGAATCCCCTCATCGCCTAAGAAGATTACTGAATGAATTAAAAATATATTGTGGTGGGGAAAGAGAAATTGAAGTATCTCGCGAACTAACAAAAAAGTTTGAAGAACATATTGGTAATAATATAGATAACGTAATAGAATTTTTTCGAGAAAAAGAGATCATTGGTGAGATAACTATGGTTATTAAAGGAATAAAGAAAGGGAAAGACTTAAAAATTAACAAATCAGATTTAAAAAAAGAGCTAAGTGAATTAATTAATGCTGGATTAAGCTTATCAGCTGCGTCAAAATATATCGCAAAAAAAAGTGGACTAAAAAAAAGCGAAGTTTATAATTTGAATTAAAATTTACACAAGTTATTAAAAATATGCCTTTTCGACTAAAGAATTTAATTTTTAACGCAACATTCAATTCTTGTTTGTTTTTATTATTGATGATTGGTATACAAAACAGTTCAAAAAAAAGCAGTATAAATTTATTAATAGATGAAACAGTAAAATTACCAATTAGTTTTATTGTAGGATCAAGTTTTATAAGCGGATCTATTATTGGAAGTATCCTAGCTTTACATTTCGATAGAAACAAAAATTAAAGAGCTATAAGTTTTTCAGAACTAACGATCCGTGAAATACCTCGTGATAACAAAATAGGAGCAACTATTCTGAATACATCTGTATTTGGAACCTTAATTACTTTTTGTTCCTTGTTGCACGATCTCTTCGCGATTTTTAAATCAAAATATATTGATATAGATTTTCTATTTAAATCATCAATTGGTAGAAAACTCCATTCTGGGTAATCTTTTAATAATTTAATTTCTAACTCAATTTTCTTATCTACAATCATATAAACAATTTGAGGAAAATCAATCTCCGAAATGGGGACTGAAGATAAGTCTTTTTGATGTGAGTTATCTATTTCGTAATCTAAAGGAGAAATCTCTATAAATTGAGAAAAAGAATTGGGATCATTCTCATTTTGATTTTCAATAAGTGTCTTAATATCTTTTAAATCATCATTGGAAGACTCCAAATTTAACTCAATATTTGAATGATTAATTTCTTCATCTTTATGAAAAATCAATTCCTTTTTTAGTTTTTTACTTTTATTAATTAATTCCTTATATGTTGATTCTCCTAAGCTTCTCTTTAGGTTTCTTATTATCGTTAACTTTGAGCAGTTAAATTCATTTGATAATTCATCAATAGTTTTTCCAATGGAAAAACTTTGCGACATTTCTTTTTTTTGTTTTTCTGTCAGTCTTTTGGCCAATTTCGTTACATATATATTTATTATTCTAGAAAATAGTTGCTTAAAAAGAATATAAATTAAGATACATAGCAAATATTCTAGAAAGTAAGAGTTTGATTGTTTAGGTATTAACTGTCAGATATAATAATAAAATGCTTCCTTAGCTCAGCTGGATAGAGCAACTGCCTTCTAAGCAGTGGGCCGCAGGTTCGAATCCTGCAGGAAGCGTATTAAATTTATTATTCCTTAATTTCCACTAAAGTAAGTTTTTAAATAAAAAAAACTTACTATAGTCTTATTTTGTAGTGAGTAATCTAATTTAAATCAAACCCAAGATTAGTATTTACGAGTATTAATCAATATATTTATATTAAATCAACACTAAAAAAATAGTTAATAAAGTATAGAATTAAAATATCGCTCAAAAGATATTTTTACAAAAAACATCTTTAAGAATTTAAATAATTAAATTTACATGGTCGAAGCATTATGGAATAAGTTTAAGAAGAACAAATCAAGTTTTATCTTTTATTTGGGAATATTTTTATTGCCATCAGCATTTACTATTTCAGCTTTTCTACTATTCATAGCTTCAGTCATTGGTTTTAAAAATAGAAATGGGATTTTTCTAAAAGATAAAGTTAATATTTCTTTTGTAATAAGCGGAGTATTAATGATTATTAGTTGTGTAGTTCAATCCATAAATTACAAAAATTCTGAATTAGTCATTTGGTCGCCCTCTTTGTCCTGGATAGGGTTAGCAAATTGGTTACCTTTTTTTTTTATTACCTGGGGGTTTCAATCTTATTTAACGACCCAGAATGATAGAAGAAAATGTGCTTTAGCTTTGCTTTCTGGTTCAGTACCAGTAATATTTACAGGAATTGGTCAAGTTTTTTTTAATTGGCATGGTCCTTTAGAAATTTTAAATGGTTTTATAATTTGGTATTCAAGGCCCTTGGATAATAATGTTTTGACTGGATTATTTAATAATCCTAACTATACAGGCGCATGGCTGAATATAATTCTACCTATTTCATTTGCTTTCTTGATTAAGAAAGAATCATCTTTTAGAAGAATAATTTCATTAATATTTGTTCTTTTAATTATTCTTTGTATTGTATTAACTAATTCCAGATCCGCTTGGATTGGTTTATTAGTGTCCACATTATTGTTTTTTGGCAAAAGATCTTTTAGATGGCTTATTCCATTATTTATATCGATAGGAATTTTGATATTAACTTCAATTTTTAATAGTAATATAAATTTAATTCCTCCTGAAGCTTTAAACGAATTCACAAACTTTCAATATTTAGATAGATTTGATATTTGGACAAGATCTATCCAAATAATCATTAAAAACCCTATTTTCGGTTCTGGAGCTTCATCCTTCAATGAGATCTATAACAATCTCAGCGGCTTGAACAAATATCATTCCCATAACTTAGCTCTTGATCTTGTTATAAGTTACGGTATCCCAGCTGCTTTTTTTACTATATTACCAATAATATTTTTAATGTTTCTTTCAATTAAAAGGATTTCGCAAATAAAGCTTACTTCAAACTATATTTTTGAACGAGCTCTGATTTCTTCAATTATAATAATTTTATTAATTCAGATGGTTGATATTCAATATTTTGATGGGAGGATTAGCATCGCAATTTGGATTTTAATAGCTTCAATAAGAAATATTATTCAAGAAGATATTTATAGGAAAACCGAAATTCATAACAAAATTGAATCAAATTTGGAATAATTGTAAATTATTTATAGGTAGGCTATTAAGGTATATTTAGCTTATCTATTAGTTCTTCCATACATGTCTTCAATTCTTACAATGTCATCTTCTTTTAAATAAGAACCACTTTGAACTTCAATTAAGACCAAGGAAATCTTTCCTGGATTACTTAATCTATGAGTTGAACCTAAAGGTATATAAATACTTTTATTTTCTCCAATAATTAATCTTTTTGAATCTATTTCTACTTCAGCAGTACCAGTAACCACTATCCAATGTTCTGTCCTATGGTGATGCATTTGTAAAGATAGGGAGGCCCCTGGTTTAACTTCAATTCTCTTTACCTGCCATCTATCTCCCTCAACAACGGAAACATAATTACCCCATGGTCTATATATCTTTCTATGATTAATTCCTTCAGATTGGCCTTCTTTTTTTAATTCTTTGACTACATTTTTAACTTTTTGAATATTTTCTTTACTTGCTACTAAAATCGCATCATTAGTCTCAACTATAATTAAATTCTCTAGACCTATACCTACAACTAAACGATTCTCACTTCTTAAATAATTATTTTTTGAATCAATAGTTTTAACTTTCCCAATATTTACATTACCTTCAATGTCTTTCTCTGAAATATCCCAAATCGAGCTCCAACTACCTAAATCACTCCAACAAACATCAAGAGGAATAACAGTTCCTTTTTTTGTTCTTTCCATGACAGCCTTATCAATAGAAATATTTGAACATTTTGTAAAAAATTCTTTTTTTAATCTTTTAAATTCTAAATCTTTTTGATTATGTTCTAATGATCTTTCACAGCACTCTATTATTTTTGGTTCATATTTTCTTAGTTCTTCTAAAATGACACTTGCTTTAAACATAAATATTCCGCTATTCCATAAATAGTGATCATTTTGAATAAATTTTGCTGCCTTTTCCTTATCGGGCTTCTCAATAAAATCTGTAACATTTAATGCCTCTAATGTTTCAAAGTTTATTGGGGTTTCTGACTTTATATATCCATAACCAGTTTCTGCAGATGTGGGAATTACTCCAAAAGTAACTAACCTACCTTTAATAGATTCTTTAAGGGCATAACTAATTGCATCAAGAAATTTATCTTCATACTTCATGTAATGATCCGATGCTAATACTAATAAATTAGGATCCTCGCCTTGTCTAACAGCCTCTAAAGCAGCTACTGCAACTGCAGGCGCAGTATTTCTACCGAAAGGCTCTAAGATAATAGATTTATCTTTTACTCCCATCTGTCTTATTTGCTCAGCTATTATAAATCTATGTTCTTCATTAGTAATAAAAATTGGAGATTGAAGTGTATTTAATTTTGAAATCCTTCTAAAAGTTTTTTGCAGGAGACTTTGTTTATCATTTTGAAGGAGATTTAAATATTGTTTTGGATATGATTCTCTTGATAGAGGCCATAATCTTGTCCCGGTTCCTCCGCATAAAATAATAGGGATTATAGATTCTTCATTCATAAGAAATAGATAAATTATTC
>QCVU01000040.1 GCA_003210275.1 Prochlorococcus sp. AG-686-M10 | reverse complement strand
GTCTATATGAGTGGTTCCAAGCCAATTACTGATTTTTTAGGAGATCAAATTGCTTTGAAGGAAGATGGGGGAGTAATTGTTGATGATTTTATGTCTACAAATTCTGATGGTGTATGGGCTATTGGTGATATAAGAAATACACCTTTCAAACAAGCTGTTGTCGCAGCATCAGATGGATGTATAGCAGCCATGTCTATTGACCGTTATCTAAATAGCAGAAAAAATATAAGAGTAGATTGGATACACTCTTGAAGACTTTATGAAGTTTGCAATTTTATAAAGGTGTTGCTTCAGAAATATAAGCTACTCCACCGTAATAACTTAGATCAGATTTAATATTCTCTCGCATTTTATCAATTAAATCTTGTTCACAAAAAACTATAACGTGAGCATTAGAACCAAATCCGGTAAACTCCATATCTTCTGTAACAACTCTTTCTGGACCTCTACCTGTTGCATGTTTCATTATGGTATAACCAGGTACATTACATTTTTCTAATGTATTGATAATTGCATCTAGCTCTCTTTCACTAAAAATTAAATCTAATCTTTTCATTTTTTAAAAAGGTGCAAGTGGAATAATTTTATTTACTAAACTCATATAAATTGGAATACCTATAATTATATTGAACGGAAATGTTAAACCTAACGTTGTAGATATATAGTAACTTGATCTTGCTTCTGGTACTGTCATCCTCATCGCTGCCGGCACTGCTAAATACGAGGCACTTGCACATAAAACCACAAATAAAAGTGCGTTTCCAGGCCCAAGAGATAAAAATCTTGCAACGAAAACACCTATTAGAGCATTAAACAATGGCATGAAGATTGCAAATCCAATTAAAAATGAACCAGCAGTTTTTAGTCTAGGTAATCTTTGAGCTGCAACTATTCCCATGTCTAAAAGGAAAAAGCATTCTGCTCCATAAAATAATTGCCCAGTAAAAGGTTCCATTTTTAGAATCCCAGAAGGATTACTGAAAGCAGTAAGAAAACCTACAATTAAACTAGATAGTAATAAATATACTGATCCGTTTAAAACAGACTCATGCAATATTGAAGTAATATGCATTTTTCTTGAATTAGGTCTATTTTTAGGTGCTGCAAATTTTACTAGTAATAGGCCTACAATTATGGCAGGAGATTCCATTAAAGCTAATGCACCAACCATGAAGCCATCGAAATCTATACTTTGACTCTCTAAGAAACTCTCTGCCGAGATAAACGTTACGGCGCTAATAGAACCATATGCTGCAGCAATGGCTGCCGAGTTGAAAACATCAAATTTGGATCTCAAGATAAAGAATCCAATCAGTGGAATTATTAATGACATCAGTATTGCAGCACCTAATGTTGGTAAAACCTGATCAGTAAAACCACTTTTCTGAATTTCAATGCCTCCTTTAAAACCAATTGCCAAAAGTAAATATAGGGAAAAAAGTTTAGGTAAAGGGGCAGGTATTTCTAAATCAGATTTAAAAAGTACAGAAATTGCTCCAATTAGAAAGAAAAGTACTGGTGGAGCTAATACATTTTGCAGTATTGGATTTATTTCCATAGATTACTAGCCTAATTCATTTAAAGCAGCCTCTAATGCTTCTTTCCTTGTCTCAATGATGCCATCAACACCAAATTTTGATAATCTTTCTTTAACTTTTTCATTAGCTCCAGCTACAAAGGCTTTTCTAGAATTATTTTTAGCCTCCTGCATCATATCTTCAATTGCAAGTGTTGCTGTAACTCCAAGTCTAGGGACATCAGTAATATCTAAAATTAAAATTTTATAGTTTCTTACTAACATCATTCTCTCTGTAATACCTTTTGCTGCACCAAAACTTAGTGGCCCTTTTAGTCTAAATAACATTACTTCTCCAGAACATCTATCAAGAAGAGCTTTTTCATCGGAGGGTAAAAGATTTTTACTTTGTTCATCATCCTTTGATAAAGGATTATCCTGATCCATTCCTTCTAATTGCGTTTCAGTAATTGAATCAATAGTTAGCATATTTGCAATAAATACCCCAACTAATACTGCCCATATTAAATCCCAAAAAACTGTCATTAGTAATACACCATACATAACAACTGCAGTTTTAAGAGATAATTTGTGAGCTCTTCTCAAGAATCCCCAGTCAATAATATCCAAACCTACTTTGATAAGAATACCTGCTAAAAGAGCTGTAGGTATTTGTTCTGCTAATGGTCCTGCACCTACTAAAACTATTAATAGAACTACTGAATGAACCATTCCTGAAATAGGAGTAGAGCCTCCAGATTTGACATTTATAACAGTTCTCATTGTCGCCCCAGCTCCAGGTAAACCTGAGAATAGTCCAGCAATAGCATTTCCTATTCCCTGGCCAATTAATTCTCTATCCGAATTATGTCTTGTTTGAGAAATATTATCTGCAACTAGAGAGGTCAGTAAAGAGTCAATAGCTCCAAGAACTGCCAGAACCAAGCCAGCTTTGAAAATGATAGGAAAGTATTGATTAAAACTTGGAAAACTAAGAGATGGTACTCCTCTAGGAATTTCACCAATTCTGTCTAATGCACCATCACCAAAAATTAAAATTGATAGTGGAGTAACTATTAATAAGGCTAAAAGAGGGGAGGGTACCCATTGGCTGATTTTTCTAGGTGTTAGAAATACTATTCCTAGTGTCATTATTGCTACACCAATAGCAGCTCCATTCGGCTGGAAATTAGCAAAAACAGTTGATAAAGACTCGATTACGCCTCCTCGGGTACTAATTCCTAATAGAGGACCAATCTGTAGAGCAATGATTATAACGCCTATGCCAGACATAAATCCGGAGACTACAGAATATGGAACAAGCGTTATGTATTTACCAAGCTTTAAAATTCCAAACAATATTTGTAATAATCCGCCAATTACTACTGCAGCCATGACTAAAGGTAAAATTTGGCCTGCTGAAAGATCTCTAGGTACACCAACAGCGGCTAAACCTGCTACAACACCTGCCACTGTAACGCTCATTGGACCAGTTGGACCACTAACTTGAGCGGGGGTGCCCCCAAATAAAGCTGCTAAAAAACCAACAACAACTGCTCCATATAAACCATAAATTGCACCCCCAGGTCCTAAGGCTGCGTTTCCAAAAGCAAGTGCAAGAGGTAAAGCTACTACTGCAGCAGTTATTCCTCCTAAAATATCACCCCTTATATTCTTAAGATTAAATCCATTAATTATTTCCAAAGAAAAACTCCTTAAATAAATACATTAACTAAAAGATATTATCTCTTTATGTCCAAAATTTGTTAAAAAATTAAATTTGTGCAAAAAATATCAACAACTTTAAAATTATGCTTCTGATTATATTAGGTTAATTTTCCTGAACAAAAAAGGATTTTGTTTAATTTTTTTGGAAGTTAAGAGACTATCGTATTAGTTAAATAATTATTTTATAACTTCAAAATATTCCAATGAATTTGATCATTCGCCCAAGAAGATTGAGAAGGACTGAAGCAATAAGAGAGATGGTAAGAGAAAATCATCTGCATCCTGAAGATTTTATATATCCATTATTTATTCACGAAAAGGATTTTCAAGAAGAAATATCTGCAATGCCTGGTATTTATAGATGGGACATGAATGGATTAATAAAGGAAGTTTTTAGAGCCTGGGAATTAGGTATTAGATGCATTGTACTTTTTCCAAAAATTGACGACAGTTTAAAAACAGAAGATGGATCAGAATGTTTCAATGAAGCTGGCTTAATACCTAAGGCTATTCGAACCTTAAAAAAAGAGATACCTGAAATGGCAATTATGACTGATGTTGCCTTAGATCCCTATTCATGTGATGGACATGATGGTTTGGTTGATGAAAATGGAACAATATTGAATGATGAAACCATTGAGATTCTTAAAAAACAGGCTATTACCCAAGCTAGAGCGGGTGCAGATTTTATTGGTCCAAGTGATATGATGGATGGGAGAGTTGGAGCTATAAGGACTGCTTTGGATATTGAGGGATTTAGCGATGTTGGAATTATTAGCTATACCGCAAAATTTTCCTCTGCTTATTATGGACCTTTTAGAACAGCTTTAGATTCTGCCCCGAAAGAGAATAATCGGAAAATAATTCCAGATAATAAATCAACATATCAAATGGATCCTGCTAATTCGAAAGAGGCTTTAATCGAATCGGCATTAGATCAATATGAGGGAGCAGATATTTTGATGGTTAAACCTGGTGTCTCTTATCTAGATATAGTTTATCGACTGAGTACTTTTTCAAATAAACCAATAGCTGCTTATAACGTGAGTGGAGAATATTCAATGGTAAAGGCTGCTGCTATGAAAAATTGGATTAATGAAAAGGATATTGTTTTAGAAACATTGCTTAGTTTCAAAAGAGCAGGGGCAAAATTAATACTTACTTATCATTCTTGTGATGCATCAAAATGGTTGAATGAGAAGTAAAAACTCATTAAAATTAAAAATTTTGTTTATTCTTAAATAAATACTATTCATTATTTTGCTTTTAAAAGGTTCAAAAGGTGTCCAAAGAATCGGACATATTGCACTTAGAGTAGAAAATCTAGATAGAGCTAAGTCTTTTTATTTAAACTTAGGTATGCAATTAATTTGGGATGATAAAGATTGGTGCTATCTAGAGGCTGGTAAAGGAAAAGATGGACTTGCTTTATTGGGGCCTAGTTATAAAGCTGCGGGCCCACATTTTGCTTTTCATTTTGAAGAAAAAAAGGAAGTGGAAAATATTTATTCAGATTTAAAAAAATCTGGAGTGAAAGTAGCCCCTATTCATGAACATCGAGATGGAACAGCTTCTTTTTATATGCAAGACCCAGAAGGTAACTGGCTTGAAATGCTTTATCTTCCTGCCGGTGGGATTAAATCAAATATTTGATTATTTCAATTGAATGATAGAGAAAAGTTATTATAAAAATTCTTCGGCTCATAGATCACTTTCAGAAGAATCTATAAGTCTTTTAGAGTGGGACAATTTAAAAATGCAGATCTCCTCTTTTGCCTCTACAAAAATGGGAGAAAATGCAATATTAGATTTTGAAATTCCTACTGAATATGAAATTTCCATAAGATTATTGCAAGAAACGATCGAAATAAATGAGTTGGAAAATAACTTAGATAAATTGATTAGTTTTTCAAGTGTATTTGACATAAGTAAAAATATTGAGATTTGTTCAAAAGGAGGAGTTATTAATTCTTCTGAATTATTAGAAATAGCAGAAACAATATCGGCTGCAAAAGATTTAAAAAAAATACTTTTAGATTTTGAGCAAAGACCTTTTATTTCTTCTTTTTTAAATCGTTTAATTGATCATAATCAGATTGAAAAAATTTTAAAAATCGGAATTGAATCAAATGGTAGAATTTCTGATCGTGCTAGTCAGAAATTAGCAAACCTTAGGCAAGAATTATTATCTAAGAAATCTGAAAGAAGGTTATTAGTAGATAAATTTATTCAAAAAAATACTAATTATATTCAAGATACTATTATTGGGGATAGATATGGGAGACCTGTTTTAGCTATTAAAGTACAATTTGCTGAGAAATTTAAAGGTATAATTCATGATTCCTCTGCATCTGGAAATACCATATATTTGGAGCCAGAATCTATAGTATTTAAGGGTAATAAAATTGCTTCTATGGAAGCTAGAGTAGCAGGAGAAGAATTTAAATTGTTAAAAGAATGGTCACAAATTATTCGTGATAATGACAAAAGCCTTATTAATATGTCAGAGATTTTATTGAGAACTGAGAATGCTCTAACACGTTCAAGATATTCAAATTGGATTGGAGGTAATGCTCCAATTGTTGAAAATAATCCAATAGTTAGTTTAATAGGTTTTTCGCATCCTCTTTTGATTTGGGAAAACAAAAAAAAAGAGGCGCCCAAACCAGTATCTATAGATTTTCATATAAATAGAAACACTAAAGTAGTAGCTATAACTGGTCCGAATACTGGAGGTAAAACTGTTGCTTTAAAAGGTCTTGGAATAGCATTATTGATGGCTAGATCAGGATTATTCATTCCATCAACAAAAAATCCAATAATCCCTTTTTGTCCTAATATATTTGTGGATATTGGTGATGATCAATCTTTAGAAGGGAATTTATCTACTTTTAGTGGGCATATTTTGCGTATTAGGAATATTCTGGAATCTCTTAATAATAAAAATGGCTTATCTGTTGTTTTATTAGATGAAATAGGATCTGGGACAGATCCTTCTGAAGGTACTGCTCTTGCGATCGCGTTACTGAAAGAATTCGCAACCCTATCTGATATCACTCTAGCTACAACTCATTATGGTGATATTAAAGCTTTAAAATATAGTGATAATAGATTTGAAAACGTTTCAGTTGCTTTCGATGAAGAATCTCTAAAACCAAGGTATACCCTGAATTGGGGAATACCTGGCAGAAGTAATGCTTTATCAATTTCAAAGAGAATTGGGATTGATGAAAGGATACTTAATGAAGCTGCTAATTACTTAAAACCGAAAGAAGTTGAAAATATAAATAATATTATTAAAGGTCTAGAAGATGAGAGGATAAAGCAACAAAATTCGGCAGAAGAAGCTGCTGAACTTATAGCTAGAACAGAAATATTACATGATGAAATAAAGAATAATTATGAATTCCAAAAAATTAATGCTGAAAAAATACAGGAAAGTGAAAGACAAAAATTATCAAAACATATCAAAGCAGCTAAAAAAGAAGTTATTAATTTGATAAAGAAATTAAAAGACCAAAATGCAAATGGAGAAGATTCTAGATTAATTGGAATTAGGCTTAAAGAGATTGAGGCAGAACATTTAACTCAAACAAATATCAATAAAAAAATTTCTTGGAGTCCTAAGATAGGAGATTTTATAAAAATTAAAAGTTTAAATAGTACTGGTCAAATAATAGATATAGATCAAAAAGCTAGGTCTTTCGAGGTTAAATGTGGAGCATTTAGAAGTACATTATTAATTAATGAATTTGAAGGCCTTAATGGGGAAAAACCTGATTTCAAAAACTCTAAAATTCAAATAAATTCTGTAAGAGAAGATTTTTCTTTTTCTAAAATTAGAACAAGTAGAAACACCATGGATGTTAGGGGCATGAGAGTTCATGAAGCAGAAATAATAATTGAGGAAAAAATTAGAAAGTTTCATGGCCCGCTTTGGATAGTTCATGGAATTGGAACTGGAAAATTAAAAAAAGGACTACGTATTTGGTTATCTGGTTTGAATTATGTCGATAAAGTTGAAGATGCTGCAAATAATGAAGGTGGAGCTGGTTGCAGTATTGCGTGGATAAAATAAAATCTATAAGTATCTAGAAAAAATTATTCATAAGTTTTTAAGTGCAATTTATTGATCAAGCAAAAATCATTCTCAAAGCTGGTAAAGGCGGCAATGGAATCGTCTCATTTAGAAGAGAAAAATTTGTTCCGGCAGGTGGACCTTCAGGAGGAAATGGAGGGAAGGGTGGTTCAATAATCCTCATTGCGGATACTAATCTTCAAACTCTTTTGGATTTTAAATTTAATAGAGAAATATTTGCTAAAGATGGTTTCAAAGGTGGTCCAAATAAAAGATCTGGAGCGACAGGGGAAAATACAATCCTAAAAGTTCCTTGCGGTACTGAAATTAAAGATGTTAATTCTGGCATTATTTTGGGAGATTTAACTGAAGATAAGCAGAGCTTAACTATTGCCTATGGCGGAAGAGGTGGCCATGGCAATGCTTACTATTTAAGTAATCAAAATAGGGCTCCTGAATCTTTTACTGAAGGGAAAGAAGGAGAGACATGGGAGGTTCAATTTGAATTAAAACTTCTCGCTGAAGTAGGAATTATAGGTCTTCCTAATGCAGGGAAAAGTACTTTAATTTCTGTTTTATCATCAGCTCGTCCTAAGATTGCAAACTATCCTTTTACAACTTTAATACCTAATTTAGGAGTAGTAAGAAAAGCTGACGGAAATGGATGCCTTTTTGCGGATATTCCTGGTTTAATATCTGGAGCAGCTTTAGGAGTAGGCTTGGGGCATGATTTTTTAAGACATATTCAAAGAACTAAGATACTCATTCATTTGATTGATTCAATTGCAGAAAATCCTATTCATGACTTTGAGATTATTGAAAAAGAATTAAAACAATATGGTAATGGACTTTTAGATAAAAAAAGAATAGTTGTGCTTAATAAAATGGAGCTGGTGGATGAAAATTATTTACGATCAATTATTAAAAAGTTAGAAAAATTATCCAATAAAAAAGTTTTAGTTATTTCTTCATCTTTAAGAGAAGGCTTGACTTCATTGCTTTCTGAGGTTTGGAATCATATTTAATTTTTTGTAGGTATTATTTTTTGATTAAATTACTTGATTTATTTTAGTAATTTAGTCATAAATTAGATATCGCCTTTTATAACCTTATGAATTTTTATAGTTGCTTTGATCAACAAGGACAAATTATTGCCAGATGTCAGACTGTTCAAGATATTGAAGTTTTAAAGAAAATGGGAAGACCGATAGTAAAAGTTAAAGAAATGAAGAATGAAGAATCTGTGGTTTGTTCATTAACTGGAAGCCCATCTGATTTCAATATGGATTATTAAAAAAACAAAAAAAAACAAAAACAAGGGGGCTTTTAAAGCCCCTTTGTTTTTATGCAATTTAAGAATTAAAAATTAGTCATCATAAACTAAACATTCAGGTTCGTCTGGATTGGCATCGCAGAACAACTCTAATGCATTCGGATCATGTTTATCTTCTGGATGATGATCCTTATATCCTTCGAGATCTTTTAACTCTTCGGTTAAATGTCTGACCTTTGGAAGATTACCCTGTTCTTTTGCAGAGGCGATTTCCGATTGATCTTTTTGAATGTGTTCGTCAATGGATTTCATTTGCAGTTTTGATACTAAAGAAGATATTTATAACATAGTTAATTTGAATTCATTTTGCATCATGTATTTATAAAATTCGTGTGCATTACAACATGAAATTTGTTAATCAATAATTATCTATTAATAAATTTACTTTGGAAGCGATTGCATTATTTCCCTTAAAGAAGGAAGAACTGGGATGATTTGATTAGGATTTAAAGGGAATAATGCTTTGTAATAGTCTTTTTTCCATTCAGAATCAAAACATGTTTCAGAAACCTTAGTTAATTCAAAAAACCTTGATCTCCATTTAATAATGTTTTTAAAATCTGAAATTTCTTTTTCAGTACATTTAAAAAGTTGCCTATAAATTAATTCCCAACGAATAATTGTTGGAAATAAATAGATATCTGCATAAGTTAAGTCCTCTCCACAAATCCAGTTACCTAAATTTTTATCAAACTTTTTTTCTATTGTAGTTAAAGCTTCAAAAAGGTTCTTACTTGCTTTTTCATAAGATCTCTGATTTCTGGCAAATCCGCATTTATAGACCCCATTATTAATATCGGAATGAATGATTTCTAGTAAATCTTTATCGCAATTACATATTTGGAGTGTTTTTTGTGAGGATTCTCCTTCTGTTGAGTTTAGTAACCTTACAATTTCAAAACTTTCATTAGATAAAATATTAATCTGATTATTTTCAAAATTGAATAATAATGGCAATGTTGACCTGAAAAGATTATTCATTTTTGCTTTTTTATAAAATTTATGAAGAGTCTCGCATCCCTCAAACTTTTCATTAAAAATCCATTGACCACTGTTAATATCTGCTTCTAAAAAAATAACTTTTACTTTCTTTGATAAGTTTTTCAGTTTGTAAACGAGTAAAGTCCTATGGCACCACGGACAAGAATTCCCTACTAGTAAATAAATGTTTTCATTCTTCAATTTAAATTCATAATTTTTATCTATTAGTATGCCATTCGGCCTTCTATAATTTCCTTGTAAATCGGATGGTGCGAAACCATCCATTAATTTTGTCCAAAACCAAAACCAGAACTTTTTGGCGAAGTTAATAAGGTATTTATTTTGCATAAAATTTGAATTTTAATTTTTAAAATGACCTTGAAAAAAATACTCATTGTTTCTGGTACTCATGGAAATGAAATTAATCCAGTTTGGGCAATCAATCAATTTAATAATCAGTTTAAAACTATTGATAAAAACATTGAATATAAATTCATCATAGGAAATCCTCTTGCTTATGAAAGAGGTTGTAGATATATAGATAATGATTTAAATAGATCTTTCAATTCAATTAAAAAGAATTTTGATAATAGTGTTTATGAAATTAATAGGGCAAACTTTTTAGTTAAAAAGTTTGGTGTTAATGGTTCAGAACCTTGTGAAATTGTTATTGACCTGCATACCACTACGTCAAATATGGGTACATCTATTGTTATGTATGGAAGGAGAAGACAAGATTTCTGTTTAGCCGCATTACTTCAGCATAAATTTGGATTACCTATTTATTTACATGAAAAAGATGAAAAACAAACTGGATTTCTTGTAGAAGCTTGGCCCTGTGGAATAGTAATTGAAATAGGATCTGTTGCTCAAAATTATTATGATCCAAAAATTATTAATAAATTTTTAATAATAATTAGTTCTCTAAGAGATGAGATAAACAAGTTGAACAATAATCAAATAAAACTCCCAAAAGGTTTAATAGTCCATATACATCAAGGCAGTATTGACTATCCAAGAGAAACAAATGGGAATATTAATGCTCTAATCCATCCTAAAAGAATGAATCAAGATTGGAAGCCTATAAAAAGGGGAGATCCTTTATTTATGGATTTGCTAGGTAAAACTAAAACCTATAATGGAAAAGATACTATTTGGCCCGTTTTTATTGGTGAGGTTGCATATAAAGAAAAAAATATAGCAATGAGTTATACAAAAAAAGAAGTATTACATCTTCCAAACCAAATTTTCAAGGAATTTTTAGGTTGAATTTACTATCTTTTCAATGAGTTTTCTTAATTTTATATAAGAATATTTTATCTAAGATATAAGATTCCATCTACACATTATTGATGATTTTGGACTATATTCATTGAAGCGAA
>QCVU01000039.1 GCA_003210275.1 Prochlorococcus sp. AG-686-M10 | reverse complement strand
TTTTCGAAAATTATTTATTTAGAGATTTTAACAGTAAAAATATAAATCAAATAAATTCAACTAACCTTTTTCCAAAAATAATTTCAAAAATTTTCAGAGATTCTGGTTGGGCATGGTATAAATATCTAGAAGAATCAATTTATAATGAAATAAAGAAAAAAGGTTTTCCTGATTTAATAATTTCAAGCGGTAGCCCTTTTCTTCAATTTTATCTCTGTTATAAATTAAAAAAGAAATTTAACATACCTTATTTTATTGACTATAGAGATCCATGGACTAATAATCCAGAATCTTACAAAGTAAATTTTCTACTAAAATTAATACCTAAATTTATAGAAACCAAAGTTAATCAAAATGCAGACGGAATAATAGGAATTTCTAAAGGACATTGTAATGCAATATTATCTTCAAAACCTAAATTGGTTTTATACAATCTCCCTGACAAAGAATATATTGACAAGCTAAAAAATATTACTTCAAATATTCAAGTTAATAGAAATGAAGAATTAGTTTTGTCTTTAACAGGAACATTATATTCATATCAAAAACTTGATTCTTTCTGCGAAGCCATAAAAAATTTAGATGAGTTCTACAAAGATAAAATTAAAGTTAAATATTGTGGTTCTAGTTGGAATTATGTAGATCAGGTTTTTAAAAAATATAATATCTCTAATAACTTAATTAACTATAAATTTATAAAGAAAATTGATGCTATAAAAATGGTAAAGGAAAGTGATATTTCATTATCTATTATTTCTTGCTCACGAGATTTTTCAAATATTGCGATGAAGGGTGAGATTACAACCAAAATATTTGATTATATTTCTTTAGGTAAAATGATATTAAATATTACATATGATGATTATGAGATAGTAGAACTTATTAGAGAAATAGGATACGAAAATATTCTTAATATAAGTCCCAATAACACATATAAAATAGAACAATCTTTAATAAGATTTGCAAAAGAAAAATTAAAATATAAAGTTATTAAAAACCTAGGCTCAAATGACTTTAATGGAATGATAGAAAAAGGTAATCAAGGATTCATTGAGCTTGAAAGGAAAATAAATCATAAGCTTGGTTGATTATTAATTACGCCAAAATAAATTGGATAATATAAATCAAAAGTTAACAAATTCTTTTAAATATTTTAAAAAATAAAAATATAAAAGGTTATAATTTAAATCTAGTTAAATTCAAAGAAAAAAATGAATATTCTTGGAATTAATATTGGGATAGGGGCAAGTGTATGTTTAATAAAAGGAAATGAAATAATTTGCGCTTTACAAGAAGAAAGAATAATAAGGGAAAAAAACTATATGGGTTTTCCAGAAAAATCATTGATTTATTTATGTAGAACTTATCCAGACATAATTTCATCCCTTGATGCTATAGGAATTGCAGGTACTTCCATATATGGCGATAGCAAAGAAGAGTTCCTAAAAATTTATAAATATAGAGATCATGAAGAAAATTTAATAACATCAACTAAATTTGTTTACGAAACGTTCTTAAGACCTCATCTTTCTTTATTTAAGAAAAAATTAATTAAAAGCAATAAGAGTAAATCAACCTGCAAATTTACTAAAAAGATTTTAGAAATATTAAAAGAATACGGGAATTATGAAAAGAAGATTTTCAACTTTAATCATCACCTATGCCATGCTGCAACAGTATATTATTCTTTAGCAACCAATTCTGCAGATAAATATCTTATTTTCACACTGGATGGTGGCGGAGATAATGAATGCGCAACAATATCTATAGCTTCTAATGGTCATATAAAAAAAATATCTGCAACAAAAGACGGTAATTCAATTGGTAATTTATATTCAAATACTACCTATGTACTAGGATTCACTCCCCATGAACATGAATATAAACTTATGGGACTTTCTTCATACGTACCAAAGAAACATAGTGAAATTGCAAAAAATATTTATTCACAATATTTGGGGTTAGATAAAAAAAATGGTTTAACTTTTCAAAGATTTATAAGAGAATCTACAGCCAATATATCTCCAAGGCTTAGAAGAGATTTTAAAAAGATAAGATTCGATAACATGGCAGCAGGTCTACAATACTTTACTGAGGAATTAATTATTGAATGGATTAAAAATGCAATTCAACATACTGGCATAAACAAAATATTGTTATCAGGTGGGGTTTTTATGAATATAAAACTAAATAAATTAATTTCAGAATTGAGTGAAGTAAAGAGTGTTAATGTTTTCCCAAGTTGTGGTGATGAGTCAAATGTATTCGGTGCATCATTTTTACTTTTCAACAAATTAACTAAAAATAAATTATTCCCATTTGGGCCTTATACTTTAGGTCCATTGCCCAATATAAATTTAGAAGAAATTAAGAAAAAATATTCAAAACATTGTACTTTTACTGAAGTAGAAAATCCAAATTATGAAATAGCCAAGTCCTTATCTGAAGGTAAAATAATTGGAAGATGTTCTGGACGTATGGAGTTCGGAGCAAGAGCATTAGGCAATAGATCTATTCTTGCTGATCCTTCATCTCATGAAATAGTTGAAAGGGTAAATTTCCTCATTAAACAAAGAGATTTCTGGATGCCTTTTGCACCAGCAATTCGTAAAGAAGATGTAAATGAATATTTAAAAATTCCTGATAGTCTTAAGGAAGGAAGAATTTCACCTTATATGATGTTTGGATTTGATACCACACACAAAAGATCTGATATGGTGGCTACTATCCATAGATCAGATAAAACAGCAAGATGTGAAATAGTTCACAAAGAAATTGCACCTGATTTACATGAGATTCTTACTTTTTTTAAAAAAATTACAGGACGTGGGGTTGTTATGAATACTTCTTTGAACATTCATGGAGATCCCATCGCAATGGATGGTGATGATGCAATTGAAATATTGATAAATTCAGATCTAGAAGAAATTTATATAGAAAATATTTTGGTAAAAAAAAATCCAGGTTATAAAAAAGTGATTCTTTAATTAACTTTAAATTTTCAAATGTATAGTTTTAATAATGAGTAAATCTAACCTTAAAATAATAACTATTCTAGGGGCAAGGCCTCAATTTATCAAAGCTGCGACAATAAGTAGAGCTATAAAACTAATTAAAACTAGTAAGAATAATATTTGCGAAAAGATATTACTTACAGGACAACACTACGATAAAAATATGTGCGAGGATTTCTTTGGAGAATTAAATATGCCAAACCCTAGTTTCAATTTGAATATAAATGGAGGAACGCACGGCTCTAATACAGGAAGAATGATAGATTCAATTGAAAAAATATTATTAGATGAAAAACCTAATGGTATGCTGCTTTATGGAGACACAAATTCAACTCTAGCTGGAGCTATTGCTGCTACAAAATTAAACATTTCAATTTTTCATGTAGAGGCTGGTTTGAGGTCATTTAATAGAAAACAGCCTGAGGAGAAAAATAGGATTTTAACTGACCATATTTCTGATATATGCTTTGCTCCAACATCAATAGCTGTTAAAAATTTACTAAAAGAAGGAATAAGTAAAAAAAGAATTATATATACTGGAGATGTAATGTTTGATGCTATAAAAATATTTAAATTTAATGAGGACAAATCTGGAATCTTAGAAAGGTTAAAAATAAAAAATCAAGATTATGTTTTAGTAACTATACATCGTGAGGAGAATACGGAAAATCTTGACAAACTTATAAATATATTTAATGCCCTAGGTAAAATTAAAATACCAGTTGTCTTAGTATTACATCCAAGAACAAAAGCAAAACTTAAAAATAATAACCTTTCTGATTTGTTGAAACCATTAATAATTTCATCACCACTTGGCTATTATGATATGAATTTTCTTGAGAAAAAAGCAAAGGTTATTATTACCGACTCTGGTGGTTTGCAGAAAGAAGCTTTTTTTCATGGAACACCTTGTGTAACTATAAGAAGTGAAACAGAATGGATAGAATTAATCAGATGTGGTTGGAATAAATTAGCTGATCCATCAAATGAATTAAATATACTAAAGTCAGTTGAAGAACAATTAATATTTAATAAAAATAAAGTTAAACCTGATTATTATGGAAATGGTAATGCTTCAGAAAAAATTATTGCTCATATCCTTGATTTTTATAAAAGATATTCTCATGCGAATAGCTGATTTTCAATCATATTTAGAGAGGGATTTAGTCAGCCATAACTTATAATTATTCTTTATAGATCTACTATATATTGGTGGCCTATTAATCTAACATTTAAGTATTAATGAAAATATTTGTTCTACTACCGGCATATAACGAAGAAAAATCAATTTTAAAACTTATACCTGAGATTGATAAGGTACTAAAGGCTGAAAAATTTGATTACCAAATTATCATCTGCAATGATGGTAGTAATGATAAAACTTCAGAATTAATAAATAGATTTAAAAAAAAGTACGCTATTACTTCGATAAATCATAATTTGAATCGTGGACTTGGGGAAACTAGCAGAGATAATTTTGAAAAAGCTGCAGCGATCAGTAAAAAAGGAGATATTATTATTCGCATGGATGCTGATAATACCCATGATCCAAAATACATGATAGATATGATTGATAAAATACAAAATGGGTTCGATATTGTAATAGCATCAAGATTTGTTAGAAGCAAAAGTCAAAGAGGGGTTTCTGCCTATAGGACTTTTATAAGTTTAGGTGCAAATATTTTTATGAAAGTATTCTTTCCTATAAAAAATGTTAGAGACTATAGCTGCGGATATAGAGGATATTCAGCTGAAATCATTAAAAAGTCAATCTTCATATATGGTAATTCTTTCATTCAACTTAAAGGCTTAGGGTTTACATGTACACTTGAAAAACTTATCAAATTAAATTTATTGGGTGCAAAAATTACTGAAATACCTTTTATTCTTAGATATGACAGAAAGCAAGGTAAAAGTAAAATGATAGGCAGCATAACAACTTTGGGTTATGTAATTATGGTGATTATGTATTATTGGCCGTTTGATGGTTGGTTGGTTTACTCTAAAAAAATTAAAAAAAGATTTAAAACTTAATTTATAAAAGCTCTCTATTATTGATTTTTTAGAATTTAGTGAGATGCTTATGCTTAGTTTAAAATCAAATAAATGTTAGTATTATCTTAAACAATTATCTAGTAATTAATGTGCGGCTTCGTAGCTATCTTAGGTGGAAATAATCAAGAAAATAAAATTCATATTGATTCAATGCTTGATGAGATTGCTCATAGAGGTCCTGATGGTAGAGGGACAATTAGTTTTGATGAAAATACAAATTTTGGTCACATCAGATTAGCGATACTAGATATCGCAAATGGTGATCAACCAATGATTTCAGAATGCGGCCGATATTTATTAGTATTCAATGGTGAAATTTACAATTTTCAGGCACATAGAGAAACTTTAATTGATCAAGGTTATAAATTTAAAGGTTACTGTGACTCTGAGGTATTGTTGGCGCTCCTTATAAGAGAGGGTCAAGCATGTTTAAGTAAATTAAATGGAATGTTTGCTTTTGTTTTTTATGACAAGGTTTCAGGAAAGTGGATAGCTGCAAGAGATCATTTTGGGATTAAGCCAATTTATTATTATGAATTAAGGGATGGAATCGCTTTTGCTTCAGAAATTAAAGCTCTTTTAAAGCATCCTGATATAAAGAATAGCCTTAATAAGCAAGCTCTTAATGATTATCTTACATTTCAATTTGTATTAGGGGACAATACTCTTTTTCAAGGTATCAAAAAAATTGAACCTGCACATTACCTAGAGGGAAATATAAAGACAAATCAATCAATTAAAATTCAGAACTGGTGGAAAATGGAATATTCCATTGACTACGAACATTCGGAGTCTTGGTTTAATAAAAAATTATTATTTTTAGTGGAAGACTCTATAAGATTGCAAACTATTAGTGATTATCCTATTGGCACTTATCTAAGTGGGGGGATAGATTCTTCTCTTGTTTCTTCACTTACATCAAAAAATCTTGACAAAAAAATAAAATCATTTCATGGAAAGTTTCAAGAGTCTATTGATTACGATGAATCAAGATATGCATCAAAAGTAGCTAACTTCTCAAATATAAATCTTTTGGAAACTATTCCATCCTCAAATCAATTTATTGAAAAGTTACCTTTAATCATCAAAGCACTAGACGAGCCTGTTGCAGGACCAGGAGTTTTTCCTCAATTTATGGTTAGTCAACTAGCCAGTAAACATGTAAAGGTTGTATTAGGAGGTCAGGGGGGAGATGAATTATTTGGAGGATATGCAAGATATTTGGTTGCTTATTTTGAACAGGCTTTAAAAGGATCCATAGAAGAGACGCAGGAGGAAGGTAAACATCTTGTAAATTTATCCTCAATAATTCAAAATTTACCATTATTGAACGGATATCAGCCATTAATGAGAAAATTCTGGAGTAATGGACTTTTTGAAGATATGAATAAAAGATATTTTCATTTAATTTCAAGAATAAATAAATTTGATAATCCTCTTCAAAATGACTTTTCAAATCAATTAGAAGATAAAGAACAATTTAATCGCTTTAATAATATCTTTGAATCTTCGAATACCTCCTCATATATTAATAAAATGACAGCTTTCGATCTAAAAACTCTTCTACCTGGATTATTACATATTGAAGATAGAGTAAGTATGCATTACGGTATTGAGTCTCGTGTTCCTTTGTTAGATTATAGGATTGCTGAATTAGTAGCAACTATTCCACCGCCTTTAAAATTTCAAGGAGGGAAAACAAAAGCAATACTTAAATCTTGTTCCAAAGATTTCTTACCTGAGGAGATAATTAATCGTAAAGACAAAATGGGTTTTCCTGTCCCTTTATGCCATTGGATAAAAGAAAATTATTTTAAAGATTTTATTTGCGATATTTTATTGTCCCAAAATTCACTTCAAAGAGGAATCTTTAAACAAAGCTACATCCGCTCACTGGTTGATACAAAAAATAGTCCAGGGAGTAGAGAATTATGGGGGGCTATTTGTCTTGAACTCTGGTTTAAAGAATTTATTGATGTTTAAATTAAATGATTCATTATTAAAATTACCTGACTCTAGAAAAGTTAAGGCACATATTATAAATTCACTTGAATCTTATTGGATTTCTAATTCTTCATACATATCAAAATTACCCATAAGGAATTTATCAAGTATTAGGATTAAAATTCCACTTAAATTAATAAGTATTTCTTTACCTAAATGGGCTCAACAGTACGGAATAGGTGGAGAAGTTTTAGTTCCACAAGAATTGGTTGAAGATTTTGATAAAAATGGGTTTTCATATACTTGGGAAGATATTGATTGGTTTTTAGCTTGTTTCTTGATGCTTGAATGTTGGCATGAAAGAATATGGGAAGAAAATTTTGGTCCAATTCATTCATATAGTTTTAGATTAAAGGGTTGGGATAGTAGAGCATGGGACTATGCGTGGGTTAATAGAATTGCCTTATTTTTGAAATCATGGTCAATTAATTTATTTGAACAAGAATTAATCCAACATCAGCCGATTTTTCCTCTTAGCAATATTCATTTTACTCATGATGTTGATGCAGTAAAAAAGACAATCCCAATACGAATAAAGCAATCAATTTTTGAACTCGTTAATTCAATAAAACTAATTCCTGAATTGAAGTTTAGTTCCTCTAAAGGAAAACTTTTAAAAGCAATTAAATTTCTTATCTCTAATGATGATTGGTGGGTCTTTGAAAATTTACTTAATTTTCAAAGAGAAAATGAAATAAAAGCTATATATTATTTCTCTGGTATTCAGAAAAATAGAGGTTTTATTTCATGGCTAATTGATCCCTCTTATGATATTTCTTCAGAAAAAATAAAGAATTTAGTTAATAAGATTTCTCATGATGGTCATATTATTGGTTTACATCCCAGCTTTGATAGTTGGAGAAAAACAGAAGAACTATTAAACCAAAAGAAATTAGTTGAGAGAGTAACTTCACAAGATTTGATCAAATGCAGGCAACATTGGCTGAGGTTTAGCTGGAGAGATACATGGACTAGTCAATTTAAGGCTGGATTAGGACATGACGCCACTTTGATGTTTAATGACAGACCTGGATTCAGAAATTCTACTGCGATCTCATGGTGTCCATGGAATCATCTTGAAGCATCCGCTCATAAAATCATTGCAGAACCGACAATGTTTATGGACTCACATTTTTATAATTACAATCAGATGTCTGATAATAAAAGAAGAAAGACAATATATAAATTTATTTATGAGTGCAGAGTTGTTTCTGGAACTGCCTCATTATTGTGGCACACACATTCTATGAGTAAAGATTATGGCTGGACAAAAGGCTATCATGAAAGCATAGAATTTGTTAAAGAATTATATGACAGTATTTAAAATTAGAAATTACCTACCTTATTTTTTAAAAAAGAGACTATGGGGAGATAGAAAGAAATTTGGACTATTAGCTAATAAGAGAGACAAATGCTGGAAAGAGTGGTCAAAAACATATGCAAAATTTTACATTGAAAATCAACGAAATAATATAGGGAGTTTTGTAAATAATATTGGATATAGAATCATGTCAAAAATAGATTTAAAAGATAAAAAGATTTTAGAAATCGGAGCTGGAGATATAAGGCATATGAACTATTGGAAAGATCACCCAAAAAAATATATTATCGCTGATATATCTAATGATATGATGCAATTTGCAGTACGAAAATTGAATATAAATTCAATCCCCTATGAACAAATATTTTTAAAAAGAAATCAATCACTACCCTTAAAAGATAATTCAATAGATGTAATAGTTAGTTTTTATTCTCTAGAGCATCTATACCCTATTGATTTATTTCTTGCTGACTTTAAGAGAGTATTAAAGAGAGGGGGGGTATTAGTTGGAGCTATACCCGCTGAAGGAGGATTGGCTTGGGGATTAGGAAGAATGCTTACAACTAGAAATTGGTTTTTAAAAAATACAAATATTAACCCTGATAAAATAATCTGTTGGGAACATCCAAATTTTTCAGATGAAATATTATTTGAAATGGATGATAAATTCAATAGAAAAAAAGTTAGATACTGGCCATTTAATATGCTTAAAAATATAGATTGTAATCTAATAATAAGCTTTATATACAAAAATTGAATATATTATGAATCACTTTATAAATGAAATAAATATCAACCTACCAAGGATTTTATCATTATTTGACACAGACCCCTCTAACAAAAGCTATGGCTCAGGAGATCGACTTTACTGGGCATGGAGTTTAATCGATTTTGGGAATGGCACTTTTCAAGGGGCTAATCATGGTTTAGCTCGTTTATGGAAAGCTAAATTATGGCCTTATCAAACCTCTAGTTCTATTTTTTATAAAAGAATAAATTCTATTTTTTTAGCTACTAAATATTTACAAAGAAAAGATGGGAGCTTGGAGGAGTCATTTCCAAATGAAGGATCTTTTTGTGTTACTTCATTAGTATGTTTTGATCTCATTTGCACTCTAGAATTATTGAAAGAAGATATTGAAGAAACTAAATATTTTGAATGGATGGATATTGTAGAAAGAATGATTAGATACATTGAAATTAATGATGAAACTCATGCATTAATTTCGAATCATCTGTCAACTGCTTCAGCAGCTCTTTTAAAATGGTACAAATTAACAGGAGAACTAAAATCAAAAAAAAGAGGTGAGCTTTTTCTTGAGAGAATTCTAAATAATCAATCTAAGGAAGGTTGGTTTCTGGAGTATGAAGGATTTGATGCAGGCTATCAAAGTTTATGTACTCATTATCTAGCAGAAATTCATCGCTTATTTCCTAATCTAGGTTTGCATAAACCCTTGAAAAAATCAATAAGATTTCTTAGTCATTTCGCTCATCCTGATGGATCTTTTGGTGGAATATATGGAAGTAGATGTACCAGGTTTTATTTTCCTTCTGGAATTTCATTCTTATCAAAAGAAATTGATGAAGCGAAAGAATTGAATAAATTTTTTATTAATTCAATTTCACAAAAAAAAATCATAACTCTATCATCAATTGACCAGCCGAATTTAATACCTATGTTTAATTCTTATGTTTGGGCAGCTTGTATCGAGCAAGAAAATAAAAATTTATATAAAAGTGACATAAATTTGCCTATGAATGATGAAAATATTTCACGGAAATATTTTAAAGATGCTGGAATAATTATTGATAAAGGGATTAAACATTACACAATAATCAGTACTCATAAAGGTGGAGTAATTTATCATTTTAATAAAAAAAATAAACTTCAACTTGATTCTGGAATTTTGTTAAAAAACAAAAAAGAAAAAATAGGAAGTAATCAATCTTTTAATAAAAATAATTATGTCTCCATTAGAAATAACATTATTTATATAGAAAGTATGATTTCAACAATGCCCAAAAAAGAGATCAATTATTAAGGGCAGATGATGGACTTAAATCAATCAAAAGAATGATTTATTTCTTTTTGGCTAATGCTTCATTATCTCCTTTTTTTTATAAATTTACTTATAAAATTAAAGAAAAAGGACTAATTGACAATTTTGTAAAATACTATGAAGAAGACAAAATTGATATGCCTAGAGATTTTCTTCAAAATATGACTTCTACAGAAGCAAAAGTAGGAATAAAGCAAATTAGAAAATATAAAAGTATCGTTCAGAAAAGGAGAAAATTGGCGTTATTATACAACGAATGTCTTAAAGATTGCCCCAAAATAATACTTCCCAAAATTACTTGTGGTTCTACATACACATATTATTCTCCGCGAGTGAAAAATCGTAAAAAAGTAATATACTTGATGGCTAAAAAGGGTATTGAGCTAGGGCATGTAATTGAATACTCTATTCCCTATATGAAATCTTATGCATCTAATTTTGATCAAATTTATCCTAACTCTTTTAACTATGCTAATTCTGTTATAAACCTACCAATGCACATAAGTGAAAAAGAATGTATTTACATAGCATCAGAATTAAAAACTATACTTAATTCTAAATATAAATATTGATAAATATATGATGGACATAATCATCTAAAATCAAATAGATTTTTACTCTCCATGTGAATCCTAAATACTTTTTTAGAGGCTTGCAAAAATACTAGGAAAGACTATATTTTATAAACTATTCAATTCATTAAAATTT
>QCVU01000038.1 GCA_003210275.1 Prochlorococcus sp. AG-686-M10 | reverse complement strand
AAATAAAAGAACAAAGATTAAAAAAAAGGCAATGTGAAGCTCAATCGATTATTGGTAAATTTGCAACAATCAAAGCATCAGGGGTGGCATTGAATCCATTAATTTTGCTTGATATTGCTGGGGGTTTTGCCTTAGATACTGCTTTAGTTAGTGAATTGAGTAAGGTTTATGGGTTAAATCTAAGAGGTGAATCAGCACGGAAAATCATCAAAAAGATTTCTATAAATAATATGTTCCTTGGTGTCACTCAAGTTGGTATAAATACATCTTTTAATTTATTACGTAAAGTTTTCTTGGCCACTGCTCCTTTTACAAATGGTTTATCATTATTACCCTACGGACCAATTGCTATTGTACAAGCAGCAATATCAGTACGCTCAACAAAAATGGTTGGGAAATTAGCGGCTAAAGAAATATTTAGAAGAAGCAAAGGATGTCTTTTAGATCCATCTCACATAATCAAAAAAATCACAATGAAAGAACCTGAGATTTTTAACTATACAAAAATTTATTTATCTAATAAAAATTTAGATAATAATTTTTCTATTTATCTACCTTGAAATTTGATACCAAAAAACGAATTGCCTTATTTGGGACTAGTGCGGATCCACCAACAATTGGTCATGAGAAAATACTCAAAGAATTATCAGACATTTATTCTTGTGTTATTACTTATGCAAGTGATAATCCAAAAAAAAAGCATAAAGAAAATATTTTCTTTCGAAACCTTTTATTAAAATCACTAATAAAAGATATAAATAATCCCAAAATCATTTTTAATCAAAAAATAAGTAGCCAATGGGCTATCGAATCTATTGAAGAATGTAAGAAAATTTATGCCTTGAGTAAAATCGATTTTGTAATAGGTAGTGATTTAATTACGGAAATTTTCTCATGGAAAAATTTTGATAAAATTATTCATGCAGTTAAATTACTAATAATCAAAAGAGAAGGATATCCCATTGAATCTGAGACTCTTAAAATGTTAAGAACCAATAAAGTTATCTTTGAAATTTCTTCATTAAACATTCCCAATATTTCTAGTTCTATGGTTAGATTATCTAATAATTATTCTGATTTACCTAAATCTTTAATCGATATAGTAAAGAAGAATAATTTGTATGAATCTATTAGGTAGTTGAATGAAGTTTTTCATTGCACAGTTGAATCCAATTGTGGGAGATTTAGAGGGGAATGCAAAAAAAATACTTAATGCAACTGATAAAGCATATTCAAATTCTTCTGATATTGTTCTCACTCCAGAATTATCGTTATGGGGTTATCCAGCTAAAGATTTACTTCTAAAAAAAGATTTAATTGAAAGGCAATATTCTATTTTAGATCAATTATCCATATCTATTTATAAAAAATATGGGAATTTGAGTATTACTGTAGGAATTGCAGAAAAGATTAATGATTCTTTTTTCCCAAATCTTTATAATTCTATTGTTCTTATTGAGAATGGCAAATGGAAAACGATTGCACGTAAAATTATTCTTCCAACTTATGAAGTATTTGATGAAAAAAGATACTTTCGATCTGTGCAGAGAGTATCTGTAATCTCCAAAACGATTAAAAACAAAACTTATAAGCTTGGAATAACTATATGCGAAGATTTATGGGTTAATGAAAACATAGAGGGGAGAGGTATTCACAAAAAGAATCCGATTTTAGACTTAAAGAGCAAAAAAATTGATCTTTTATTAAATTTATCTGCCTCCCCATATACGTTCAAAAAATTAAAGTTAAGATATAAAATTTCAAGCTTCGCTGCTAAATATCTTCAAGTACCCTTAATTTACATTAATCAAGTAGGGGCAAATGATGATTTAATTTTTGATGGAAATAGTTTCATTATCAATAAAAATGGATCTAAAATTAAGCAATTAAAATCTTTTTCAGAGGATTACTCTAGTTGGGATATTAATGATAATTTAAATTTAGTAGAAGAAAAAAAATCTTCTGAAATTTCTTCAGTTTTTGATGCTTTAGTTTTGGGAGTGAAAGACTATGCTAAAAAGTGCGGATTTAAATCAGCTTTGATTGGCCTAAGCGGAGGAATTGATTCAGCATTAGTTTCAGTCATTGCAACTGCTGCATTAGGAAGTGAAAATATCTTTTGCATCTCAATGCCTTCAAAGTGGAGTTCAGAGCATTCTAAAATCGATGCAAAAGATTTAGTCGAAAGACTAAACATAAACTTTAATACAATCGCAATTGAGAATATTATGTCCTCTTTTGAAGACTCTTTTATAAAAAGCTTAAACTTCAACCCAGAAGGAATAACAAATCAAAATATGCAATCAAGGATAAGGGGTACTCTTTTAATGGCTTTAGCAAATCAAGAAAAGCATTTGTTACTTTCAACAGGTAATAAATCTGAACTAGCTGTTGGATATTGCACATTATATGGTGACATGAATGGAGGATTATCTGTAATTGGCGATTTATATAAAACTAATGTTTTTAAATTATGTAGTTGGCTTGATAGTGAAGATTCAATAGAAAGTAGAAAAGCATATAAATTAGATACCAAACTCAAAATTATAGGCGATCAAATCTGCAATAAGCCTCCCAGTGCAGAACTTGGTCCTGATCAACTTGATACTGATTCACTTCCTCCATACTCTTTATTGGATGAAATTCTTAAGGGAATTATTGAAGAAAAAAAAGATTTAAAACTTCTTAAACAAGATGGTCATACCAAAGAACAAGTTCTAAAAATAATTACACTTATTAAAAAAGCAGAATTCAAAAGAAAGCAAGCTCCTCCAATACTAAAACTAAGTAGTCAATCACTTGGAAGTGACTGGAGAGTCCCAATCGCAATCTCTTATTAAAGTAGCTAGTTCTTAAAATTCAATTCTTGGATTTTTTTTAACGGTCTTTTAATTGATCTAAGGTTAATTCCCTCTCGAAGAGCAAGTATTAAGCCTGCCGCCTCGAAGTAATTATCCACTTCAATGAGTTTGGGATAATTTAAATTATGATTATCAAGATTTAATATATTTTTATTTTTTACAGATATTATATTTAAACCTCTCTCAATACAGGCTAATACTCCTTCTCCGCCTAATGCCCCACTTGGAACAACAATAGATTCAATATGACTTGGATGTAAGGTTATATTTTCATCTTTATCAGTCAATTCTATAAGGTCTGGTGCTTTACTTAATCCAATCAGTACTGATGGCAAAAATGTATATCCTATTTCTTCTGAAGCAGCACGAGGATCTAATTTTTCATTCAATTCAATTGGCCTTAATGCAGGTGCATGTGCACAAGGGACTTTGAGAAACTTACTTATTAAATGACTTATTACAGCCTCCACTCCAGCAATAGGATCAACACTCTTCCCTTCCCTATATGAATTTGTCTCAATCAAATCTGAATTATCAGGGAATTTAGCTACTATCGCTATTGCAGTTATCCCTTTCTCTATAAGTCTTTCTCCTGCTTCAATTAAAGTATCCGGATTTTCAATTAAACCTTCGCTTATACCTTGTAATTCAGACTTAATAACTATTCCTAACGGTTCTTTTGTTAAAACATAAGAATCAACATCAATCCCTAAAGTTGCGACACAAGCATCTGCGGCTTGTAAATGTCTCATTAATATTTCATGTTCAATACTTGAATCAAAAATTATTCCAATTTTCTGCTGTTTTACACTTTTAAGACCAATTTCTCCTTTAGCAAATCGATCTAAGCTATAACCCTCAACATAAAAAATATCTTTATTTTGCTCAGAAAGGGCTCCTCCATTCATAACATTTGGATGAGTAATTAAACATCCACTCGCAGATGCTAATAATTTCGCAGCGGGGAGGGCATCACCAGCGAATCCACCTAATTCGCATCCAATACCAGTTGGAATAATAAATATTGTGGGAGATATTTGCATTGATTTATATTTATGAATTGACTGGATTTGCAACAACAGCCTTAATTCTTATTTTTTTTATATTAGAGGACTCTACTGAATCTTTAATATCTACGATAGACCATCTTATAACTTCCCCTTTTTTCATAAGATTTCCAATAATGAATCTCCTCAAATTAATAATTTTTTTTGATCCTGGCCAATCTAAATAAAAATCAACCTTTCTTAATTTCATTTTTGATATTTTCCGAATTGATCATTATATAGATTATCTTCAACTTCATCACCGACAATAATATGTAGATCAGACTTTGGATATGCAACACATAAGAGAGCAAATCCCTTTTCCTTCAAATCATCATTTAAACCCATTGCATCTTCTTGTTCTACTGATCCATCGATCACCATTGATGCACAGCTTGTACATACTCCCGAACAGCAACTACTTGGTAAATCAATCCCATTAACTTTAGCCGCCGATATTATATCTTGATCTTCAGGACATAAAAAAACATACGTATTTTTTTTTAATTCAACTTTTATATTATATTCCAACATTTTAACGATTCAGCTAGACTGCTGAACCTCCTACTACTTCTAGTATCTCTTGAGTTATAGCAGCTTGTCTGGCCTTATTATATGTAAGGTTTAAAGTGCTTGCTAATTCTTTAGCATTATCACTCGCATTATTCATAGCGGTCATTCTGCAGGCAAGTTCTGAAGCAGCAGACTCTTGAAGCGCTCTAAGAATCTGATTCTGCAAGTACAAAGGTAATAAGGAATCTAACAACTGATCAGGACTTTGTTCAAAAACAATATCAGAAGGTAATTTATCTGAATCATTTTTTTCTATACTTGATTTTTCAACTAGTAACTTACTATTTTTTGTAGTTAATCTAAAAATCTCATCATTTTCCTCAGCAATTCCTTGAGGGTCTAATGGTAACAATGTTTGCACTACTGGAGCACAACTTACAAGAGTAATGAATTTAGTATATATAATTTCTACTCTATCTGAGTTTTCTGATAAGAATTCGGCTAAGACTTCATTAGTTATTCCTTCAGAGTCTACCGCTGTGGGTACTTGCTCTAGCTCTTTGAATGTACTTTTAATTACGTATCTATCCTTCCTATTTTGGAAGTAGCCTATTGCCTTTTTGCCAACTAAAATCAAATTCGGTTCATAACCTTGTTTGATCAACTCTGCGTACCTAATTTCTACCTTCTTAATTATATTGGTATTGTAACCACCACATAAACCTCGATCAGCAGTTATACAGACCAAAGAAATTGTTTTTACATCTCTTTTAGATAAGAGAGGAGAGTCTACAGATTCAAACTGCACCCTAGATTGAATATTCTCCAAGACACTAGCAAGTTTGTCCGCAAAAGGTCTACTTTTCAGAACTTGATCTTGTGCCCTTCTTACCTTGGCAGCTGCAACTAGTCTCATGGCTTCTGTTATTTTTCTAGTATTTTTAACAGAAACAATTCGATCTCTAATTTCTTTAAGATTTGCCATAATATCTCCTTAGAATAAATTTAAACTGTTGCAAGCATTGATGATTTAACTTCTTTTATTACCTCTTTTAGTGTTGTTTCTAATCCTTCATTAAGTTTCTTCTCTTTAAGAATCTCCTCAATAAATTCTGCTTTATTTAACTTAAGATATTCTCTAAGTTCAGCAGCAAATGTGGTTACATCTTCAACTGGAACCTCATCAATAAGGCCCTTAACCCCTGCATATACGACCGCTACTTGTTCAGCAAGATTTAACGGTGAGAATTGTGCTTGTTTAAGCAATTCTCTTAATCTTTTACCTCTTTCAAGTTGTTGTTGAGTGGCCTCATCAAGATCAGAAGCGAATTGAGAAAATGCTGCCAATTCATCAAATTGAGCTAGTTCCAATTTTAATGTTCCAGCAATCTTCTTAATTGCTTTTGTTTGTGCCGCTCCTCCGACTCTACTAACTGAAATACCAACATTAATTGCAGGTCTCAAACCTGAGTTAAATAAATCTGCACTTAAGAAAATTTGTCCATCCGTGATTGAAATAACATTTGTTGGAATATATGCAGATACATCTCCAGCTTGAGTTTCAATAATTGGCAAAGCTGTCATTGATCCACCGCCCATATCGTCTGACAATTTTGCTGCCCTTTCAAGTAATCTACTATGACAATAAAAAACATCTCCAGGATAAGCTTCTCTTCCTGGTGGCCTTCTCAAAAGAAGAGACATTTGCCTGTAAGCTTGAGCCTGCTTCGTTAAATCATCATAAATAACAAGAGTAGCTTTACCTTGGTACATGAAATGCTCAGCTATTGCAGCACCAGTATAAGGAGCTAAATACTGTAAGGCTGCCGCTTCAGAGGCTCCTGCACTTACCACAACAGTATATTCAAGAGCTCCTTTTTCTCGTAAAACTTCAACAACGTTTGCTACTGAGGCAGATTTCTGACCAATCGCTACATAGACACAGATTACGTCTTGGCCTTTTTGATTAATTATCGTATCTATTGCGATAGCAGTTTTTCCAGTTTGCCTATCTCCAATAATTAATTCTCTTTGACCTCTTCCCACAGGTATCATCGCATCTATTGAAGTGATACCTGTTTGCATAGGTTCATGAACTGATCGCCTCTTAATTATTCCTGGAGCCATTTCTTCAATAAGTCTATTATCACTAGTCGAAATCTCACCTTTCCCATCTATTGGCTGCCCCAAAGGATTAACAACTCTCCCCTGCATAGCTTCTCCAACAGGGACAGATGCGATTTTTCCTGTAGATTTTACATTACTTCCTTCTTGTACTCCCAACGCTTCACCCATCAAAACCGCACCTACATTATCATCTTCAAGATTAAGAGCTATACCTTCAGTTCCATCCTCAAATTCTAATAATTCACCAGCCATGACCTGATCTAAGCCGTATATTCTCGCGATGCCGTCACCAATTTGTAGAACAGTTCCTACATTGCTAACATTAACGGATTGGTCATAATCAGTTATCTGTTGTTTTAAGATTGAACTGATTTCATCAGGGCGTATAGATACCATGGATTTAAGAATTTAAGGTTGGATTTTGAATTTACTTGGATAGTGACAAACCAAGTTTTCTAATTTGAGAGGCAAGACTAGCATCAATTACTTTAGATCCTACACTCGCGACGAAACCACCAATGAGGGATGGGTCGATTTTAGTTACAAGTTCTAATTTTTCAGTGCCAGCTATATTGATGATTTTTTTGGTAATTAAACCTTTTTGATCATCAGTAAGCTCAACAGCAGAAGTAACAGTTGCCAAAGCAATATTACTATTTTCTCTGTAAATTTCTAAAAACCTATCGAGAATTGAAGTTACAATTCCAATTCTTTGCCTATCAGCTAATATTTTTAAGAAATTTAGAAGAGAAGAGTTAATCTTTTCTGAAAAAATCTCAATTATGATTTTTTTCTTGGTATCTTTCTCCAAAACTGGAGAAGACAAAGTTTTCTCTAGATCAGGAGAATCATTTATTAAGGTAAGTAGTTGTTTTACTTCCTTAACCATTTCTTCAGTTTGATTATTTTCATTTACAACCTGAAGTAATGCTTCTGCATATGGAGTAGTGACTGAATTTAAAAGTGGCATTAATTCATCTCAATATTATTTATGGATTGAGTTACCAAATTTTCTTGAGTTGTTTGGTCAAGTTTATTTGGGAGAGAATCTAAAGCTTTCTTGATAGCTAGTTCAACAGCTTCTTTACGAAGTTGAGCAATTGCTCTTGAGGCTTCTGAGCTTTCGTCAGAAATTGCACTTTGTTTTATTCGTGCCATCTCTTCAATAGCTTTTTTCTCACTTTCTATCCTGACTGAATCCGATCTCTTATGAGAATCTGCTTTTATTTGACTAGCTTTTTCTTCTGCTAAAGATAAGTCAGTCTTTGCTTTCTCTAAAGCTTGTGTTGCATTAAGAAGCCTATCTTCTGCATCTTTTAATTCAAGGAGTATTCCCTCTCTTCTTTTTTGAAGCATTTTACCTAGAAAACCTGGTAAAAATTTATAAAGGCCAAAAACAACCACAGCCCAATTAAGAACATTTGTTTCGAATAAATTAAGATTTAATCCAAAACCTTCTGTAGCTAGAAGAGGTAAATTCATTTTTCTAGAATTAATCTATTAACAATAAGTTCGCTTAATTCATCAGCTTGCTTAAAAAGTTGATCACGAGCTGAAGATGTCTGATTTTCTATTTCTAACCTTGCTTTTTCCTTAGAAGCGTTTGCCTCATTATTAGCAAGCTCAAGAGCTTCTTTATAAAGCTTATCAGATTCATTCTCGGCTTCGCTCACAATCTTTTGAGCTTCAGAACGAGCACTTTGAAGCTGACTTAATAAATCAGCTTCTAATTTTTCAACTTCTGAAAGTTTATTTTTGGCCTCAATAATATTGTTACTTACAAAGTTTTCTCTTTTTTCAACAACCTTGCCTACAGGCTTAAAAAAGAGAGAATTTAGGATGTAAGTAAGAGCGACTACTTGTATTGCCATAAGAGGCAAAGTGGCATTTATGTCAAATAATCCACCCTCAGTAGCACCAAAAAAATCAAAGGCCAACATATGTTTCAGTTGAAATTAAAAAATTATATTTAAATATTGCTAATAAGAATTAAAAGCAACATTAACTTTTAGGAAAAAGGATTCGCAAAAAGTAATACTAAAGCCACAACTAATCCATAGATTGTTAATGACTCCATGAAAGCGAAAGATAAAAGTAAAGTTCCTCTGATTTTACCTTCGGCTTCAGGTTGGCGGGCAATACCCTCAACAGCACCTTGAGCTGCGTTACCTTGTCCAAGGCCTGGGCCAATAGCGCCTAAACCAACTGCTAAACCAGCAGCTATAACAGATGCAGCGGAAGTAATGGAATCCATAATTTTGAAATAAAGAGCTTAATGCTTGTGATAAATCTTTTTGTCTAATACGCTTGGACATTCTTTTTTTTTAAGAATGGGTCTGATTTATTCAGACCTACGCAATTAATTATTTTGCCAGATTACAGGCCCTTTGTAAAAGAGTCTGAATGTATTAAAGAGATGCTAATGATGTTCTTCCACCGCTTCTCCGATATAGTAAGCAGCTAGTGTGGCAAAGATTAACGCTTGGATTGCACTCGTGAACAACCCTAGAAACATTACAGGAATGGGTAAAACTAAGGGGACTAGAAAAACTAAAACACCCACAACAAGTTCATCAGCAAGAATATTTCCAAAAAGCCTAAAAGATAAAGACAAAGGTTTAGTAAAGTCCTCTAAAATTTTAAAAGGCAGCATTATCGGTGTTGGATGAACATAATATTCAAAATATCTCCAGCCCTTATTACTGAGACCAGCATAGAAATAAGATAAAGAAACTAGTAATGCCAATGCAATCGTAGTATTAATATCGGCTGTTGGAGCTCCTAATTCTCCACTTGGTAACTTTATTAATTTCCAAGGTATAAGCGCTCCTCCCCAATTACTTATAAAAACAAATAAGAATAGAGTTCCTATAAAAGGCATCCAATCTCTATATACTTTTTCACCAATTTGCGTTCTTGCAAGGTCTCTTATATAGTCCCACAAAAATTCTAGTAAATTCTGCAATCCTTTAGGATCATTTTCCATTTTTTTAGTCCCTAAAGAGATGAAAACTAATAAAGCACCTAATAGGATCCAAGAAGTCAGAAAAACTTGTCCGTGAAGTCTTATGTTTCCAATTTGCCAATAAAGATGTTGACCAACTTCTAATGCTGCAAAATTTGTTGGCAGGGAGTTAAAGAACATTTTGATTTAAATAAAAATTAATAAATTTTGAAAAACAAAATTTATTTAAGAACGTGAAAAATAAAAGACAAGAGAAGGCTTATAGATAAAAAAGCCTATCATTGCCGGAAAAATATCTAAAGACCCTAGCTTGCTCGCAAAAATAAAGAGACAAACTGGAACCAATAGTTGTAATTGAGAAACTCCAGTAGATTCTTTTCCTATTTTTCCTATGCTTTTAGCAAGCAAACGTAAGTAAAAAATACCAGAAATGGCGCCTATAAAAACACTAAAACCAAAAGTATAACCAATTATAATTCCTGTTATTAATGCCACCAGAATGGCAAAGACAAAAGTAATACCAAAAATTGTTATTTGCAATTTAGTGTATTCATCATTTTTTGAAAATAATTTTTGAAATTGGCTTGCAAAAATTAATTTAATTTCATTAAAAAAAGAATTATCCTGGGAAGGGGAATTATGAACATTCTTACTAGGAAGATGTTCAACATTTTTTTTTCTATTTGAGTCCACTGATGTGAACATAATTTAGAAAACCCCCTTTATACAGATTTAAGTATATAAACCACGAAACTATCATGGGGAGGGGCCTTTTAGCTAGGTATTTTTTATTAAAAGACCTAATTCTTAAGATTTGTGATATTTGATTTACATGTTTTTGAAAAACTAAAAATAAATTGTGTTTTGTTAATCAACATCTAAAAACTCAAATTAACCCAAAAAGGCAGCATAAAGACTTGGCAAAGTAGTTATTTAACGTCTCAATAGTATATATACAAACTTTAAATTGGAGATAAGTAAATCAGCTACAAAATTTAAGAGTGATTTTAAAAGAGATAGAACTTTTGACTCCATAATCAACCCCAAATATTTTAGGGACAATTTCTTACCATTACCTTGGAAAATTTGGCCTTATGAAGGGAAACTTCTTCTCATCTTAATAGGTATTTGGTCTGTTTTAGGTTTGTTTATTCTAGGTTCTGCTAGTTGGTGGGTAGCTAGCAAGGAAATGGGGGATTGGGCTTATTATCTAAAAAGACAAATTGTTTGGTGTATTCCTGGATTAACTTTTTTTTATTTTGTTTTAAATACAAATATTAGAGATCTTTTAAAAATTTCAAAAATTATTTTTTACTTCTTAATTTTCTTGATAATTTTAACAATATTCTTTGGCAGTACAGTTAACGGTTCTTCAAGATGGTTAATTCTGGGTCCTCTACAAATTCAACCTTCTGAATTAATTAAACCTTTTTCAATTTTAGAAGCAGCTAACTTATTTGCACATTGGAATTTAGTTAAAAATAATAGAAAAATATTTTCATTAGGTACTTTTGGGTTTTTAATTTTATTAATAATGAAACAGCCCAATTTAAGTACAGCAGGATTAATAGGAATTCTTTTTTGGGTGATGGGTTTATGCGGGGGAGTTAAATTTAGTTCACTTTTATCAGTAGCTTCATTAGGATTTTTAAGTGGTTGTATTAGTATTTTGAGTAATGAATATCAAAAGCTAAGAGTAATATCATTCATAGATCCTTGGAAAGATGCAGAGGGGAATGGCTATCAATTAATTCATAGTTTATTAGCGATAGGTTCAGGAGGATTATTTGGACAAGGATTTGGTCTATCTACACAAAAATTACAATATTTACCAATTCAAAGCACAGATTTCATTTTTGCTATTTTTGCAGAAGAATTTGGTTTATTAGGATCAACATTATTGTTGGGCTTTATAGTTCTTTTTTCTTATGTAAGCTTACGAATCGCAATAAAATGTAGGAACAATTATACAAAGTTAGTTGCTATTGGATGTGTAACCTTACTTACAGGACAATCTATAATGCATATAGCTGTGGCAACAGGAACAATGCCTACTACTGGGTTGCCATTACCTTTTGTAAGTTACGGAGGAAATTCCTTATTGTCCTCATTTTTTGTGATTGGAATGTTATTAAGGTGTTCACTAGAATCAACTGGCTATATAGGCAT
>QCVU01000037.1 GCA_003210275.1 Prochlorococcus sp. AG-686-M10 | reverse complement strand
TAGTGCTCTGAATATTACGACACATCTTGGAGGAATCCTGGACTCAACGGCATCAGGGGCTCTTTAAAATGGTGGAAAACCTTTTTTTTGAAAATATAAACATTTTGATGGATTCCAATGCGACAGTAATTAAAGATAATTTATTAATTATCGATGGCAAAATAGAAGCATTTGGTAATAAGGCTAAAGAGGAGGCGTTAAAGAAGAATATTAAAATTTCTAAATCTGGTAATAAAATATTGGCTCCAATGCTTGTCGATAGTCACTCATTTTTAGAAGATCCCTTAACAGGGCTTGATGATAACCTTGAAAATTTAAAGTTTAGAGCAAAGAGATCAGGTTATGGTTCAATTGCTTTCCTTCCAAATAGTAACAATTGGAGAGATAATCCTGAAAAAATTCCCTTTCAGAAAAATAATGATTTTGATTTAAATATTTATTTTTGGGGAAGTTTTTCTTTGGAAGATGAAGGCAAAAATCTATCTCATCATGATGAACTTTTAAAGTCAGGTTCAATAGGTCTTTCTACTAGCAACTTTTTTGATACTTCAATCATTTTTAAAGGTCTTTCTTTAGATGAAGTCAAGTCATCACCAATATTATTTTCGTTAACAAAAAAAAATTCACTACAGAAAGGAATTATAAAGAAGGACATCAAATCACTACAATCGGGATTTTACATTATTGACAATAATATTGAGCTTTCAGAAGTTAAAAATATCTTAGGAATCAAGAATATTTTCCCAGATAAAAATATAGTAATTAAAAATATCTCAGATTCAAATTCTCTAAAAGAAATAGAAAAGCAGACCATTCCAATTTCATCAACAATTAGTTGGTGGAGCTTAATAGCAGATACAAATAATCTTGAGTTAGATGATCTTGGGTGGAAAGTAGATCCCCCTTTGGGCTCTAAGGAAAATAGAGAATTTTTAATAAAAGGTTTAGAAAATGATTTAATTCATGCAATTGCAGTTAACTCAAAGGCATTAAACGATGAAGATACATTTATTCCGATAAATGATAGACCCGTAGGGATAAGCTCTTTTGAATTAGTTTTACCGTTATTATGGGAAGAATTTGTTCACAAAAGAGATTGGCCAATCCCAAAGCTTTGGAAATATTTAAGTTTTAATCCCTCTAATCTATTAGGAATAATGCAAGAGAAATTATCTATCGGGAGTAAAAGATGGCTCATATTTGACCCTGATACAAAATGGCTAAATAATCAAATCAATTTAGGTTATGATTCTCCCTCGAATTTCCCTAAGAAAAATGAATTTATTAAAGGGAAAGTGATTTATGTGGGGCTTGATTTTTAAAAGGGCCAAAATTCTTTAAAGGCCAAAACCTAAAATAAGCTTTACCAATAATTTCTTTTTTATGAAGAAATTTACCTCCAGGCCAATATCTTCCATCCCAGCTATTTGATCTATTGTCTCCTAAAACCAAATAATGATCCTTCGGTACTTTCAAAGTTTTAAATTCTCCGCAATTATTAAATAGGGATTCTGAACAGAAATTAATAACATATGGTTCAAAAATCTTTTTATCATTAACTATCACTTCGCCTTTAGTATTTATACTAACTAATTCTCCAGGCAAGGCTACTACTCTTTTTATATACGCATCACAAGCCCGATCTCTTAAACCAGGGATGAATGACATTGGAGGAAAACCCATAAAAAAACAATAACTTTTATTTGGTAATGGATTAGATCTTGATGCAACAAGTTCTTCATCAAAAGAGAAAGGGGATTTAAAGACAATAATATCTCCTCTTTGAGGTGATGAGTTTTTTAAGGAAATTTTTTCAATAATTAATCTATCGTTTATTTGTAATTCAGGAAGCATTGAACCAGAGGGAATGTAACGAGGTTCTGCCAAAAAAGATCTACAAGAAGAAACAAAAAAAGCTAAGAAAAGTAATGGTCCCCACTCAAGAAGTATATTTTTAAAAGAGGAATTCATAAAAATTACAAAATTATAAACTTAAATAACTATTTGAGGTTAGCGATATATTCAGACTCATTGAATCCAAGTATTAATTTACTTTCGTTAATTATTAAAAATGGTCTTTTGATTAAATTTCCATTATTTGATAATAGTTCAATAATTCTCTGTTTTTCTAAGTTTAGAATATCAATATTGGTTGACTTGTAACTCTTACCTCTTGTATTAAATATCTTTTTTATGTCTAATGAAAATTGTATTAAAGCCAATTCCAAAAATTTTTTTGAAGGTGGTTCTTTAACAATATCTATTAATTGATAATTAATATTATATAGATCAAGCCAATTCGATGCTTTTCTACATGTAGAGCATTTTGGATAACTATAAAAAATTACACTTTTCAATTTATTTAACTATTGATGATTTTTTTAAAACTTTAAAGGATTTCTTTTTTTTTGGTGTACATTTTCTTAAAAGTTCTTCAACCACTTCAAAATCTCTCCAACCATCTATTTGAACCGTCCTTCCATCTAGACCTTTACTTGTTCTAAAAAATTCCGCAACATCTTCTAATTGATTAGGAGCAATTTGATTAATACTAATTATATTTTCTTGCCTAGGATTAGATATTGGAACACATAAAAGTTTCGCATCATATTGCCCACAGTCATGCATATCTAAGACCCCTATAGGTCTTGCTTTTATTAGACAACCTGCGAATGTTGGCTCATCCATGATAACCATCGCATCTAGTGGAGCTCCATCATCAGCAAGGGTATTTGGGATAAAGCCATAGTCGAATGGGTAACGTACTGAAGAATGTAAAATCCTATCAAGTGCCATAATTCCAGCTTGAGAACAATATTCATATTTATTCCTGCTACCAGCTGGTATCTCAACAACTAAATTAACTACTCCCTTCATTGGAGATGGAGGTATCAAACTAAGATCCATCTTTTTTAATTAAGTGAAAAGAATTAATCTCATTTCTTTGAGATAAAGGTCTACCAAGCAAAATACTAATCGAAGGCAATAAAAAAGTAAGAGAAGCAATTATGATCCCAAGAAATGAAATTGATAAACTCCTCATACTTAAGGGGTCATCATCATCTCTTTCCAATTCACTTGAAATAGTAATAAGAGAAGATTGTTCGCTTAATTTACTTTCTACAAACTGCTTCGAATTTGTGTATTTCAAGAGATTTCTTGTTAAAAGTTGAGTAATAAACTTAACAAGATTATATTACAATCAAAAAGAACATAAATCAAAATATAGTTTAAAAGTTAAATGTTAAACTAATTTTTTTCTAGTAATGATCTAATACTTTTTAATTCTTCAAGGATTTGAGAAAGAGTATTTTGAGCTGCTGAAGAGGGAGAATTAAAAACTTCGACAGTAACTTCTTTAATTCTTAAAATATCTTTAGCAAATCTTGCAATTTCATTAGGGTGAAAACGTAATTGCTCTTTCTGATCCGTTCTATATTCAGGATTTAATTTTCTCGGGTTAAAACTAGGATTTAAATTTCTTAGATCAGTATTTGTGTATCTGTAAACAGAGGCTCTTGATCGGTTAAGGAATTTTTGAACTTCATCAATACCAACTAATTCATCTGAACTAGAAATATTAGAATCTATATTTTCCATAACTTTATTAAAATGTCATTCAGGTTAATAAATTTACTTAAGGATTTTAAGTTTTATTATTGCAGAAATTAGCAGAAAGGATAAATCTAAACTACCTGCCTTCAGGGACTCAAGACACTTTAAATTTTTTTTACACCTTAATTGATAAAATTGATTAAATATGTAAGTTTTTTTTATGCGCGTCACCACCTCATTTCCTCTGGGGACGCTTCGTGACACTCCTTCTGAAGCAGAAATTATTTCTCATCAATTACTTTTGAAAGGGGGTTATATTCGCAGAGTTAATAGTGGCATTTATGCCTACATGCCAATAATGCTTAGAGTTATTGAAAAAATATCTAACATAATTGAAAAAGAACTTAATGATAATCATTGTTCGAAATTACTTTTACCCCAACTCCACCCGGCAGATTTATGGAAAAAAAGTGAGAGATGGGAAGGTTATACAGCTGGGGAAGGCATAATGTTTAATTTAAAAGATAGGCAAGGAAAAGAATTTGGCTTAGCACCTACACATGAAGAAGTCATAACAAGTATTGCATCAGAAATGATAAATTCATATAAACAGCTGCCTTTATGTTTTTACCAAATACAAACAAAATTTAGAGATGAGATAAGACCTAGATTTGGATTAATGAGAAGTAGGGAATTTATAATGAAGGATGCTTATTCTTTTCACTCTTCGAAAGAAGATTTATCTTCTTTTTATGAAAAAATGGAAAAAGCTTATGAAAATATTTTTAAAAATTGTGGATTAGATACAGTCGGAGTGGATGCTGATAGTGGGGCCATCGGAGGAGCAGCATCCAAAGAATTTATGGTAACAGCAGATGCTGGGGAAGATTCTATTTTATTTACTGAGAGTGGTTCATATGCAGCTAATATTGAAAAAGCTGTTTCTTTACCATCCAAAGAAATTCCTTTAATAAAGTCCGATGATGAATATATAGAAACCCCAAATCAAAAATCGATTGTTGATATTTGTCAAAAAAACAATTTAGATGCAAGTCAAATAATTAAAGTCGTTATTTTCCTTGCAAAATTTGAAGATAAAGCTGAAGTCCCAATCCTCACATGTATTAGAGGAGATCAGAATATTAATGAAGTCAAGCTTTTTAATTTGATCAACAAAAAATATAATTCAAACTTAATTCAGCTAAAATTAATTGAAGATAATACGATTATTAATAAAAATCTAACTAATTTTCCATTAGGTTTTATTGGTCCAGACATAAATGATGAAACAATAAAATTTAATTCTAGTTGGGATAAAAGTTGGATAAGAATAGCTGACTACTCTGCCAGTAGTCTTTCAAGTTTTGTTAGTGGTGGTAATAAAGTTGATTTTCACAAAGTATTCCGAACGTTTTCATTTATTGAGAAAAATTTCTTAATCTCCGATATAAGGAATGCAAAAAAAGGAGATCGCATCAGCCTGGAAAGTAATGAAGAATTAAAAGAAAAAAGAGGTATTGAAATTGGACATATTTTTCAATTAGGCCAAAAATATAGTGAGAAATTAAATGCAAAGTTTTCTGATAAAGATGGTCAATTGAAAAATTTATGGATGGGTTGTTATGGAATAGGCGTAACAAGAATAGCCCAAGCAGCAATTGAACAGAATCATGATGAAAATGGCATTTCTTGGCCAATTCAAATTTCTCCTTTTGAGATTTTAATTATTCCAACTAATTTAAAAGACCCCATTCAAAAAGCTCTTACTGAAGAGATTTATGAAGAGTTTAGAAGTAACCAAATCGATGTTCTTCTTGACGACCGAGATGATAGAGCAGGAGTGAAATTTAAAGATGCAGATTTAATTGGAATTCCTTTTCAAATAATTATTGGCAGAGATTCAATTAATAAGGAAGTAGAACTCTTCTCCCGATCAAGAAAAAGTAAAATTAAGATTGCATCTAAAAATTTATTAGAGAAATTTATTTCCGAATCAAAAGTAATGTACAATAAAAATTCTTAAAGCTAAAATTTATTCGGAGTTAAGTTATGTTATTTAAAGAGATGACTGAATTATTTTCTAGATTTTTTGTAAAAGCAATATCTTTTACCATTTGTTTGTCTGTTTTTTTTACACTATTTAGTTCTCCATCATATGCAGCAAAGACTTCTATGACCGGTGATTACGCTAAAGACACAATATCAGTGGTTAAAACCCTACAAATTGCAGTTGAAACTCCAAAAGATTCTCCTGATAAGGATGAGGTTAGAGATGAATCACTTGCTCTAATAACTGACTATATTTCCAGATATAGAAACAGAGGCATGGTTAATAAAACTCAATCATTTACAACAATGCAGACAGCATTAAATGCCATGGCAGGTCATTACAAAAACTTTGCAACTAGGCCCTTACCAGATAAACTTAAAGAACGTTTAACAAAAGAATTCACTCTTGCCGAAAAAATGGTTCTCAGAGAAAGTTAATACAAATGATTTACTTTTTTAAAGTTATTCAATAATTTTGAATATATTATATATTCGTACAAAAATAATGCTCTTCTAAAATTGGCTAATGTTGTTGTAATCGGAGCCCAATGGGGTGACGAAGGAAAAGGTAAAATAACCGATTTATTAAGTCGCTCGGCAGATGTTGTTGTTCGTTATCAAGGGGGTGTGAATGCAGGACATACTATAGTTGTCGATGATAAGGTTTTAAAATTACATTTGATTCCATCTGGAATACTTTATAGAGAAACAATCTGTTTAATTGGATCGGGAACAGTTGTAGATCCAAAAATATTGCTCAAAGAAATCGATATGTTGATTGAGAATGGAATAGACATTTCAGGATTAAAAATCTCATCAACCTCACATGTCACAATGCCCTATCATCGTTTATTAGATGAAGCGATGGAAGCTGATAGAGGTTCAAATAAAATAGGAACAACAGGGAGAGGGATTGGCCCAACATATGCTGATAAATCACAAAGAAATGGGATAAGGATAAGAGATTTGCTTAATGAAGATAGATTAAGAGATGTTATTGAAATCCCTCTGAAAGAAAAAAATGGACTTCTAGAAAAAATATATGGAATTGCTCCTCTTAATAAAGATAAAATAATTAAGGAATATCTTGATTATGGTCAGAGACTATCAAAACATGTAGTTGACTGTACAAGAACTATTCATGCAGCGGCAAAAAATAAAAAAAATATTCTTTTTGAAGGAGCACAAGGTACATTACTTGACTTAGATCATGGAACATATCCTTATGTGACCTCATCAAATCCAATATCAGGAGGTGCTTGTATTGGCGCTGGAGTTGGACCAACTTTAATAGACAGGGTAATAGGAGTAGCGAAGGCATATACTACTAGAGTAGGAGAGGGGCCATTCCCAACAGAATTACAAGGGAGTATTAACGATCAACTTTGTGATAGAGGTAGTGAGTTTGGAACCACAACTGGAAGAAGAAGAAGATGTGGTTGGTTTGATGGAATTATTGGCAAATATGCTGTTTATGTAAATGGTCTTGACTGTTTAGCAGTAACAAAATTAGATGTCCTAGATGAGTTAGATGAAATTCAAGTCTGTATTGCATATGAATTAGATGGGAAAGAAATAGATTATTTCCCGACAAATTCTGATGACCTAAAAAAATGTAAGCCAATTTTTAAAAAATTAAAAGGATGGCAATGCTCGACTGCTAATTGCAGAAAACTATCTGATCTTCCTGAAAATGCTATGAATTACCTCAGATTTCTTGCTGAATTAATGGAAGTACCAATTGCGATTGTTTCATTAGGAGCAAACAGAGATCAAACTATAGTAATTGAGGACCCAATCCATGGTCCCAAAAGAGCTCTTCTAAGATAGTCAAGAAATTTAATCTTAATGATAGAAAAAAACAACCATTTTGATCTGAAAAAAGATATCGACCTTATTGGATTAGGAAATGCTATTGTCGATATTATTGTTAATGTGGATGATAAATTTTTAGAGATAAATACCCTTAAAAAGGGATCTATGAATCTTATTAACTCAAATGAATCTGAAGCTTTATTAAAAAATTGCACAGTAATTAAAAAAATATCAGGTGGTTCGTCTGCTAACACTGTCGTATGCTTGGCTGAATTAGATAATAATGTTCAATTTATTGGAAGAGTAAAGAATGACAATTTTGGAAATTTCTTCTCTTCTGATATTAAAAGAAGTAATACTATTTTTAACACCCCGCCAATAGATAAAGGGCCCTCAAGTGCACATTCAATAATTTTCATAACTCCAGACGCTCAAAGAACAATGTGCACATATTTGGGGGCTTCTATTGAATTTGAGCCTAAAGATGTTAATTATAATTTAATAGCAAATAGCAAATATTTATACTTGGAAGGATACTTATGGGATAGTGATTTAGCCAAAAATGCCTTTCTTCAAGCTGCAAAGCTTGCCAAAGAATCAGATACAAAAATAATACTTTCATTATCGGACTCTTTTTGTGTAGATAGACATCGAGAAAGTTTCTTAGAATTAATTGAAAACTTTATAGATATAGTTTTTTGTAATGAATCAGAAGTCTTTAGTCTTTTTCAAGAAAATGATTTACAAAGATGCCAAGAATCTATTTCTTCAATATGTGAATTAGTAATAATTACTTTAGGAAGTAAAGGTTCATTAGTTATCAATAAAGGCAAGTCTGAAGAAATAAAACCAAAACTATTAGGAAAAATTATTGATACAACCGGCGCAGGAGATCTTTATGCTGGTGGATTTATTCATGGACTAATTAATAACTTTTCGATTAAAAAGTGCGGAGAAATAGGCTCAATATGCGCTGGACATATAATTACTCAGCTAGGTTCTAGATCTAATATTAATCTTCAAAAGTTATTACTAGAACACTTAGTTTGAGCAAGATTTATTTACCCAATTAAAATATTTGTTTTCAGAATTAAACTTTTTATAAATAATTTGAGGAACATCATAGGATATCTGCTTTTGTAAGAAAACTACCAAAGCATTTTTCAATTTAGCTTTACTTTTTATTATAATTTCCACCTCATTAACCTCTTCAATCCTTCCTTCCCACTCATAAATCGAATTAATATCTTTTAATGAGACACATGCTGCAAGTTTTTTTTTAATTAATAATTTAGCAATTTTTTTAGCTGCTTTTTTATTATATTCAGTTGCTACCAAAAGTAAAACTTTCTTCATCTTAAAGCGTTTATTTTACCAGTTAATTGATTTATCAATTTATCGTAGTCAAAAAATATGAGCGAGTTTTTAATTTTTAGTTTTGGCCTTTTTACTAAAAATAACTTCATATCACTTTTATAAACAATTTCCTCCCAATTCATTTGTGCATAACTTCCAGAATCTCTGCAAAGTATATAATCTATCTTCCAATGATCACATAGTTTTTTTTCTAAAATTTTTCCTTTGTTTTTACTAGGTTCAAGTATTGCTATATTTGAATTTTTTATACCTGAGGCAAAAGCTTTGGATATGCTTTCATATGTTGGAATTACTCGCGTAAATACATTTGCGCCACACTTTAAATAATAACTTGCCGTCTCATTAAGTAATCTAGATCCTATTGCTAAAAGAATATTTTTATTTACTAAAACTTCCTTGTTAATATTTTTTAAATCATTTATATAATTGAAGTTTTTAAATGGTTTTATTTCCGATTTCCTTTCAAAAGCCAAAAGAGGCTTTTTGATTTTTTTACATGCTTCATCTAGATTTTGAGAAATAATTAAAGCAAATGGATGAGTTGCATCTATTACATAATTAATTTTATTTTTTTTAATAAAGTTAATGATTTCACTTGAATCATTTAATTTTCCTGTAATGATGTGTAACTTTGAATTTTCAGCGTAAGATTTACTTGCTTTATGCGTGACAACACTTACAAATACTACATAATTTAGTTTTAATAGTTTATTAACTATGACTGGTCCATCTGAAGTTCCTGAAAGGATCCAAACATTTTCGTGGCAATTTTCTGGATTGTGCATCAATATGTCTTTAATTAAATAGAAAGTTAATGAATCATTGTTTAATTCAAGCCGTAATAAATAGCGCTCCTCAGATGAGATATACCAAAGAGAATAAAACACCCATTGCTGAAATGACCGTTAATTTCAAAGGATTACGTGATGAAGATCCATTTAGAGAATTAAAAGTTTTAGGTTGGGGCACTATTGCGCAAGAAATGGTGGGAGAATTAAAAGAAGGTCAAAACATAGTTATTGAGGGACGTCTAAGAATGAACTCAGTAACCAGAAAAGATGGCACTAAAGAAAAGCAGCCTGAACTGACCGCTTCTAGAATTCATAATATAAGTCCAGGAGTACAAATAACCTCAGAGAAAAAAGAAACTAACATTTCTCAAAGCAACAATAGCAATTCTTCTGAAGAAAAATCGGAAAATACCGAAAATTCACAATGGAACACCTCTCCTTTAGTACCTGAAGTTGACGAAATACCCTTTTAAAATCAAGTCTCAATATTTGATTCTTGAACACGTATAATAAGTTTGCTTATTTTTCTTTCAAGATCAGCTAGTTCACTCCTAATCTCTGACCATTTACCTTTATCAAGATTCTCTAACAACCATGCTCTATCTTGATCAAGTTTTAAAATTAAATCTTCTTGATTTGTAGAATTATGATCTTGCATAATATCCAATAACTATTCTAATAAACAAAATGAAGAAATACCTATCTCCTGCAAACATAATAACAGTCGCAGGAGGTGTTTTGGCTTTTATTGGGATGACAGCTTATTTTACTGAGTCAGTAAATCTAAGCGTGCCTACGTTCTTTTATGGAGTTCCTATTTTACTAATTGGACTTGGTTTGAAAACTTCTGAAATACCTCCAGTTAAATTAGTAAATAGAAATGATTTTAAGACAAATAAGTTTAATAGACCCAAAGAATTAACCGAATTAGTTAGAGATGTAACCAGATGGAGGTATGGAATAAAAGCGCATCTTGAATCTTCATTAGAGGCCTTAAATTTATGGAATGAAGATAATCCTCCCCAACTTAAAGAGATTGAAGAAATTACAAAAGAAGAAAAGAATGGTTTTAAGATGCATTTTGAAATCAATGATGTCCCCTTTGAACAGTGGATTGAGAAACAAGAGAGATTAAATAGGTTTTTTGTCAAAGGTCTTGAATCAGAATTTATTATCAACGATAATAAAAAGGAATTCGATTTGATTTTCTTTTATTAAATATTCTTTTCATGATGGATGATTCATTAAGAGTATCAATATTAAGCGAGGCACTTCCATACATACAAAGTTTTTCAGGTAGAAAAATTGTTGTTAAGTATGGAGGTTCGATTATGGAAGATAAAAAATTAAAAAAAGCTTTCTTCAGAGATATTGCTCTTTTATCAAGTGTTGGTGTATGCCCAGTCGTAATACATGGAGGTGGTCCAGAAATTAATCGATGGCTAAACAAATTAGAAATATCGCCCAAATTTGAGAATGGCTTAAGAGTTACAGATGAGAAAACAATGGAAATAGTAGAGATGGTGCTTATGGGAAGAGTAAATAAACAGATTGTTAGGGGGATTAATAAAACAGGCTCATTAGCTGTAGGAATTTCAGGGCTCGATGGCAACTTAATTCAGTCAAGAGAATTAGGAGATGGAAGTCATGGATTAGTTGGAGAGGTCACACAAATCAACCCTGAATTACTAGACCCTCTTATTGCTAAAGGATATATTCCTGTTATATCAAGTATTGGTTCTACAGCAGATGGCATTTCTCATAACATCAATGCTGATTTCGTAGCGGGCGAAGTTGCTGCTGCAATAAATGCAGAAAAACTTATTCTTTTAACTGATACTCCAGGAATACTTAAAGAAAGAGATAATCCAAATAGTCTCACAAAACAAATCAATCTAAAAGAGGCCAGAAAATTTATTGAAGAAAATATTGTTTCTAATGGCATGCTCCCAAAAACGGAATGTTGTATTAGAGCCCTCGCTCAGGGAGTAAAAGCTGCCCATATTATTGATGGAAGGATTGAACATTCATTACTTCTAGAAATTTTCACAAATTCAGGTATTGGAACAATGATTAATGCTTGAGAATGGATTCATACAGGCAAGTTGTTGAAAAGGCAGAGTTAGCTCTTATTA
>QCVU01000036.1 GCA_003210275.1 Prochlorococcus sp. AG-686-M10 | reverse complement strand
GATTCAGGTCCAAACCTATGTGCCCATACATTAATTATTTTTTCTAACATCAAATGATTTTTATCAATAGATGCTTTTTGGTAAGTATCTTTTAGATAATCTTTTAAAAACATAAATTTATTAATTTAATTTTCTATTTAACAGTGGTCTTATAACAATTAAAGAAAAAACTGTTAAAGAAAATAAAATTGAGATACAACTCTTACAAGTTAAGTCACCGTATGGTGCGTGTAAAGCCACCATATCTAAATTCATAGTTTGAGTATAAGCAATCCTGATGGGTTCAATAGCAAAAGTCAATGGATTTAAGGAGGCTAACCACCCTAACCAATTTGGCATAAAAGAAATGGGTGCTAATGCGGTACTTGCAAAAAGAAGAGGCAAATTTATTACAAATATAAGAGCAATTAATTCAATATGACCAGGTAAAACAAAAGCTAAACAAAGGCTTATTGATGTCACAAAGAGTACTAATAATATTAATGTTGTAAATACGATTCCTAACCCATAAAAGTCAGGCCATCCATAACCCAAAACAAACGAAACAATCATTATCACAATACTCTGAACAAAACTCAGAATAGTTATGTAAAAGAAAGAAGATAAAACAATAGACAATCTACTCGCTAAAGGTGCGACAAGTAATCTATTTAAAAAGCCGAACTCTCTATCAAACATTAGAGGCAAGCCTGAATTCAAGGCTCCACTAAAAGCAGTAAAAACAATTAGTCCTGCTCCTAAAAAATTCCCATAAGAATCGACTCCAGGTAGAAAACCTTCAGGAGCTTTTGAGAAAAGAGCTCCAAATAAAAAAAGCCAAATTATAGGTTGCAATATACCCGCTAAAAGAGTTGAAGGTCTTCTTTTTAATTGGATAAATAATCTTTTTGTTAAAGCAACAGTTTCCTGATATAAAAAAAATAAATTATATTGTTTTAATTCCATTATTTAAGAACTTTTAATCATTATTATAATTAGTTATCAAAAAATTTATTATTTTTATCTCATTGATTGCTTCGATTCTTTTTTTAGATCTCTTTTACCCGTCATGGAAATTTCAGCATCTAATAATGTTTTACCAGTGGCCTGTAGATATACATCATCCAAGCTAGGTTGGCTTTGAGAAAGAGAAAAAATTTCAAACTTTGAAAAAGCTAATTCTACTTTTAGTTTTGTGAGCAAATCCTTTTCCTTATCTACTACAAAATTTATTGAATAACCTTGCGCCTTATTTATTATAACCTGACTAATTCCATCTATTGAAGATAGGATTTCAGATATTTTTTTAGACTCTTCATGAGTACTAAATTCTCTTACTTTTAAAGTTATCCTATCTCCTCCCAATTTATTTTTAAGTTGAGCAGGTGTTCCTTGGGCAATAACTTTCCCATCATCAATTATTACCAAACTATCAGCTAATTTGTCTATTTCATCAAGATAATGACTACTTAAAATAATAGTCATGCCATCATTCTTCAAATCTTTCAAAAGTTGCCAAATTATATTTCTACTTTCAATATCTAAACCTACCGTTGGTTCATCTAATATTAAAACTTTGGGCAAATGTAAAAGGCCTGCAGCCAAATCTATTCTTCTTTTCATTCCTCCTGAATATGTTCCGCATTTTCTATCAATCCAATCATTCATCTCTAATTGATTTATTAATAATTTTATTCTTTCGTATTTTTCCTTTTTATTCATATGATATAAATCCGACTGAAAATCTAATAACTCTCGCCCTGTAAGGATTTTATCGAGAGCAATTTCTTGAGCCACATAACCAATTAATTCTCTAATTTTTCTTGGATTTTTAATTAAATTAATATTATTTACAAAAACTTCACCACCATCTGGTTCTACTAAAGTAGCTAGTATTTTTATAAGAGTAGACTTACCTGCACCATTTGGACCTAAGATTCCAAATAATGTACCTGCATTAATTTCCATTGATAAATCTTTTAATGCCTGAATATCAGAATATGATTTTGAAAGATCAGTAATTTGTATATAGTTCATCAAACTAGAATTTATCCTCTAAATATTTTACATCAATCTAATAATTAAAGTATGACTTTAATGATAAGAACATTTGCATAGATTGATGTTCAAAATCCACAGAAAGTTGAGTTCTTGAAATTAATAGCAACAGACAAATACCAAACATATAAAGTATTGACCATCTGAATAATCCTTTAGCTTTTTCTAAATCGTCAGGTGAACTTTTCAATCTATTTATTAATTGTAAAAGTCTTCCATTAAAAGGTAAAAGCATTATCAAATAAAGAAGTCCTCCCTCCGGTAAAGCAAAAACACCAAGAATACTCATAAAAACAGTTGCCCATCCGTAGCGAGAAATAGCTTTGACTGTAAACGCTGAACCCTTAACGGAAGGGAGCATGGGTATACCTACAGATGCATAATCATCTTTTAATAAAATTGCAAGAGCCCAAAAATGAGCTGGGGTCCACAGCATTACCAAACCAAATAACCACCAACCACTAAGGCCTATATGCCCCGTAGCTGCGGAAGCTCCTACTAAAGGAGGTATAGCTCCTGCTACTCCACCAAAGACAATATTTTGAGTAGTTCGTGGTTTAAGAATTATCGTATATAAAATTACATAACTACATAATCCCAGCAATGTTAATCCTGCAGCTAAATAATTTACGCCACTTATCAAAAGCATTGCAGCTGCCAATGTACAAGATACTGCTCCAAAAAAAACAGTATTAGATGATAATTTACCTGAGGGTAAAGCTCTATTACTTGTCCTTTTCATCCTTTTGTCTAAGTCCATTTCCCACAAGCAATTAAGAGCTCCAGCCGCTGCGGCTGCCAAAGCACCGCCTCCTAAAGTACATATAAGTTTAGGTGAGGATAATGGCCATTCTTCCGTTAATGCCATGCCTCCCAAAGTTGTAGCCAGTAATAATGGGATCAACCTAGGTTTAGCAACTTCAAGCCAAGGAGGTAGTTTTACTTTTTTTCTTGAAGGTACAACTTGTTCACGAATAGAAGTCTGGAAGTTTAAGTTCTCTAAATTGCTTCTCATGAGTTTAAACCTACTGATAATGAATTAAATGGTTGATTGATTTTTTTATTTAGATAAGGATTCCTAAAAATCAATGATGTTAGTATCGCAATTAATAATGAAGCATTTAGTTGATGGCCAATAACAAAAACAGGTTCACCTAAATTAGTTTTAAGGCTTAATATCCCAAGAATAATCTGGGAAATTAAAAGAAAAAAAAGTGAGCAAAGGTATCTCCAATTATTGAAGAACAAATTTTGTTTATATATTGAGATAGCCAAAATACATAAAATTGAAACAGAAATTGGGATGGCAAATAATTTATGAGTATCTAATATTAAACATTGTTTATTAAAAGATAAACAGAGATGTGCAGACCAAGTTGATGAAAGCCTTACTCCAATAAAAGATTGAACTAAAGTAAGTATTAGAGGGAAAAATAATAATATTTTCCACCAAAGCAATGATTTATTAACATTACTATTTTCTAGATTCTGATTGATAGTAATTGTTGTTATGAGGAGTAAAAAAGCCGTTAAAAGATGAGCAGTAACTGAGTACGAATTAAGTAAATTAATTACTGTTAAGGCCCCAATTGAACCTTGGACAATTACTAAGAAAACTAATAATGAATATGTTTTTGGCAACCAATTTGGAAGATTTTTTCTCCAAATTATTGAAAGTATGAATTTAGAAAGAATTAATAGACCAACCAGGAAAGCATCCAAACGATGAAACCATTCTAGAAAAACTCTTAAATTCATATGATTTAGAGGTAAAAAAGTCCCATAACATAAAGGCCAATCAGGGCAAGCAAGACCAGCCTCCATAACCCTTGTAGCTCCTCCAATAACTATTAAAGCGATCAATGCGAAAACACAATGATTTCCCAATTTTTGAAAAACCGACTTGTATCTTGATTGATATATCTCGTTTTTGAACAAGTTATTCACAACTCTTGTTTTTGCATATTAATTTAAATTCAATTATCAAACATTAATTAAAAGTAAATGTTTTATTTTTAAAATCTTTTTGCTTATTTAATCTTTTTTTCCTGACATAAATCTATAAAAAGTTATTGATAATACTACTTTTATTTTTTAAATCTTAAGAAGTTGTGAATTTCAATAATTTTCCATTAACAAACGATGCAATTTCAGAAAAAATGAATATGTTGAGAATATAAATAATAACTTTTTACATCAATTGTTAAATAAAAACTTTTATTTAATACTAATAATTTCCGCTGTATTTGGTATATCTTTTTGGATAGGATTTAATGTTAACTTACTTCCTGTTGAAGCAAGTATTAATGCACCAATATATGATGAGCTTTTTAAAATTCTTTTTATTATTGGATTGATAATTTTCATAGGAATGACCATAGCGGTTACATATAGTTTATTTAAATTCAGAAAAAGGAAAGATCAATTTGGAGATGGGATAGCTTTAGAAGGAAACTTAAGCCTCGAGATTGTATGGACAATTATTCCATCTATTATTGTTTTAATAATAGGTTTATATAGCTACAACATTTACGATCGAATGGGGGGTATGAAAGAACTAAATCATAGCCATGAAATGATGACCTCAAACTCAGACAAAATTTGGGCCGGAATCAGCCAGGCATCAAATAATGAGGTTGCTAGCAATAATTTAGCTGTTGAAGTATCAGCTATGCAATTTGCATTTTTATTTAATTATCCGAAAGGGGAATTTATTTCTGGGGAGCTTCACGTTCCAGTTGATCATAAAGTTTCTATGAAGATGGAATCAAAAGATGTTATTCATGCTTTTTGGGTGCCAGAATTCAGAATAAAACAAGATATTATTCCGGGCCAACCTACGATATTAAATTTCACTCCAACTAAGGTTGGGAAATATCCAATAATATGTGCGGAATTATGTGGTCCTTATCACGGAGGAATGAGAGCTTCAATAATAGTTGAAAATGAATCTGACTACAAAGATTGGTTTAACAAAAATACAAAAACTGAGGTTAGCTTATGACGATATCACTTGATTCACAGGATCCCAATACCAAGAGTCTTCAACCTAAAGGATGGCTTAGATACTTTAGTTTTAGTCTCGATCATAAAGTTATTGGTATTCAGTATCTTGTATGTGGGTTTCTTTTTTATTTAATTGGAGGAACTTTGGCCAGTGCAATAAGAATTGAATTAGCAAGCCCAATGTCGGACTTCATGCCTAGAGATGTATATAACCAGGTTTTAACATTACATGGAACAATAATGATTTTCTTGTGGATTGTACCCGTAGTAAATGGTGCATTTGGAAATTATTTAATTCCTTTTTATGTTGGAGCTAGAGATATGGCATTCCCAAGATTGAATGCTGTAGCTTTTTGGCTTATACCTCCTTCCGGTTTGATGTTAGTAGCAAGTTATTTTGTTGAAGGGGCAGCACAGGCAGGATGGACTGCGTATCCCCCTTTGAGTATAACCACCCCTCAATCAGGACAAATCATTTGGATAATGAGTGTTTTATTGCTCGGAGGTAGCTCTATCTTTGGAGGGATAAATTTCATTGCAACAATTATCAAATTAAGGAGACCAGGATTAAAGCTGATGCAATTACCTATGTATTGTTGGGCGATGCTAGGCACAAGTTTATTAGTAGTTTTATCAACTCCAGTTTTAGCTGGAACATTAATATTACTTAGCTTTGATATTGTCGCTCATACCGGTTTCTTTAACCCCGTTTTAGGTGGGAACGTAGTTGTTTATCAACATTTATTTTGGTTTTATTCTCATCCAGCTGTTTACATAATGGTTCTTCCTGCTTTCGGCTTAGTTAGTGAAATTCTTCCAGTACATTCAAGAAAGCCACTTTTTGGATATACCACAATGGTTTTTTCAATAATGGGAATAGTCGTACTTGGTCTAGTTGTTTGGGCTCATCATATGTTTACAAGTGGGACCCCTCCTTGGATGAGATTATTCTTTACTATTGCGACAGCATTTATAGCAGTTCCAACAGGAATTAAATTTTTTAATTGGGTTGCAACCTTGTGGGGTGGGAAAATATCTATAAATAGTGCAATGTTATTCTCATGTGGATTTATTATAAATTTTGTATTTGGTGGTATTACGGGAGTTGCTCTTGCTCAAGTACCTTTTGATATTCATGTTCATGATACATATTTCGTTGTTGCTCACTTCCACTACATAGTTTATGGAGGGACTGTTTTTATTATCTTCTCATCTATATATCATTGGTTCCCAAAGGTAACAGGTAAGTTAATGAGTGAAAAACTTGGAATACTACATTTTGCCATAACTTTTATTGGCTTTAACTTATGCTTCGCTCCTCAACATTGGCTTGGTCTTAATGGAATGCCTAGACGAGTTGCGGAATATGACCCTCAATTTCAATTTGTTAATCAAATTAGTAGCGTTGGAGCTCTCTTAATGGCTTTAAGTACTATCCCATTTTTAGTTAATATTTTCTTAAGTATTAAAAATGGAAAGGATTCTGGGGATAATCCGTGGAATGCTTTAACTCCTGAATGGTTAACATCATCTCCTCCACCTGTTGAGAATTGGGAAGGGGAAGCACCTTTAGTTGAAGAACCTTATGGTTATGGAAAACCAATAACTCAAGAAAATTAATCAAAAAAAATCTATGACAACTCTCGATAGTTCAAAAGAAATTAAAAAAAAAGAAAGTGAGGTAAGTGAACATCATGAAGACTTTAGGATGTTTGGATTAATAACTTTTTTAATAGCAGATGGGATGACTTTTGCTGGTTTCTTTGCTGCCTACCTAACATATAAAGCAGTTAATCCTTTACCGGATGGAGCTATTTATGAATTAGAACTTCCTATACCTACATTAAATACAATTTTATTGCTTGTTAGTAGCGCGACTTTCCATAAAGCAGGAAAAGCTCTTCTTAAAAATAAAAATTCTGATACTCAGAAATGGTTAATAGTCACTGCTCTACTTGGGATTACCTTTTTAATATGTCAACTATTTGAATATTTCAATTTGCCGTTCGGACTAACGGATAATTTATTTGCAAGTACTTTTTATGCCTTAACAGGCTTTCATGGTTTACATGTCACTTTAGGGACTTTAATGATATTAATTATTTCTTGGCAAACAAGACCAAAGGAAGGCAGAATTACTAATCAAAATATGTTCCCATTAGAAGCTGTTGAATTATATTGGCATTTCGTAGATGGGATTTGGGTTATTTTATTTATTATTTTGTACCTCTTATAATAATATTCTTTAAAAATCTATTTTTTATTAACTTGTATTGCCACAATTCTCATTATTAGTAAGAATATATAATAAGGAAAAGCTCATATAATGCTTGTAGGAAAAGAACTTCTCGAAAAATCTAAATTACTCAGCAAGAAATCTGAGGATGAAATAGCAAGAGGCTGCGGCTATGTAAGTCCAAGTGGAAGAGTCTTAAGAAAAAGTTTTTATAGAGCACTTATTGAAGCGAAAGGTTATAAGTTAAGTAATAGTGGTGCTAGTAAGTCTCGGAACAGATCTTCAAGAGGGAGGCAAGCAGAATTCAAAACAAAAGTTCATGGCAATGGCAACTTATTGATAGGTCATGCCTATACAAAGAAATTAGGATTAGAGCCAGGTCAAGAATATAAAATTGATCTTAAAAAAGATTCTAAAATCATCTCCCTTACTCCATTAAATTAAGAATATTATTTATTCCAACCATTCTCTTTTAGCCAATTTGAAGAGATTTTTTGCGAAAAGTTTTCTGAATCTATATTTGTATTAGATTTAAGTAATTTTTCAACATATTTAATTAATGCATCTCCTTCAAGGTTTACACTATCGCCAATTGCTAAATTTTTGAGATTAGTGTTTTCCCAAGTATGTGGAATAATTGCGATCGTAAAAATTTTTCCTTCATTCTCAGAGTTTGCAATTGTAAGGCTAATACCGTTAACGCATATGCTTCCCTTTTCTACAGTATATTTTGAAAATTTTTCATTTTGCCATTTAATTGATAAAAGCCAAGATTTTTCTAGTTTTTCTATATTTTCAACTTTTCCCAAACCATCAATATGTCCACTGACTATATGGCCCCCAAGACGATCCGAGAGACGTAGAGCAGGCTCTAAATTAACTATTTGGTTAATACTAGATTTTTTTCCTAAAGTGGTCTTTTTTAAAGTTTCTTCACTTACATCTACTTTAAATTGATTATTTGAAATCTCTTTTACTGTTAAGCAAATTCCATCAACGGCGATACTATCACCTATTTGAATATCAAAAGGCTGATCCAGAATCTCAATAATTAAGAAGTTTTTTTCTTTTTTAAGTTTTCCTATTGACTGAACTATTCCTGTAAACATAACTTTAAATAAAGATTATTTGAAAAACTATTATTAACTTTGATTTACTTTAAAACATTTTCTACTATAAATAAATTAAAAAGTTATTAAGTAGGTATTAATCATATAAAGATGATAATCCATTCTAAGAAAAGATCATTTGGAAAAGCGTGCGATGTAAGTTTGTTTACTTTAGGCACAATGAGAGCTACCGAGAGTCTTGATAAAATGAATTACCTTATAAAAAGTGCTCATGATGCGGGCATTAATCATTTAGAAACTGCTGCTGCTTACGGTAACGCTGAAAAACTGATCGGGGAGTCATTAAAGGAATTAGAAACTTCCGAAAATATATTTAGGAAAGAATGGATAATAACTACCAAAGTATTACCTAAAGGAGATTTTGATTATCTAAAAGAGAATTTCGAAAATTCACTCAAAAACTTAAAGCTAAATAAAATAAATAATCTTGCGATCCATGGAATAAACTTAGATGAACATTTAGATTGGGTTCTAAATGGAGAGGGGGAGAAGTTTTTAAAATGGGTAATTAAAAAAGGCTTGGTTGATCAAGTTGGATTCAGTTCACATGGCAGTTATAAACTTATTGAAAATGCAATTAACTGTGAAGTATTTAGTTTTTGCAATCTTCATTTACATTTTTTAGATCAATCAAAAATAAGCCTTGCAAAACTAGCTTTAAAAAAGCATATGGGTGTATTAGCAATATCACCTGCTGATAAGGGTGGGAGATTATATTCTCCAAGCGATAATTTATTAAAAGCATCTGCACCATACCATCCTTTGGAGCTGGCTTATAGATTTTTACTATCGAAAGGAATCACAACTCTATCTTTAGGAGCTACAAAATTCGAAGATTTTACTATTGCAAAAAAGCTTAAAAACTCAAGTCAAAAACTTACATCTTCTGAAATCAGTGCATTAGAAAATATCGAAAATTTTGCAAATGAAGAGTTAAAGTCTTCAAAGTGTGAGCAATGCAGATCTTGCCTACCATGTCCAAGTGAAATTCCTATTCCTGAAATACTTCGTTTGAGAAATATATCTATTGGGTATGGCCAATTAGAATTTGCTAAAGAAAGATATAATTTAATAGGGAGGGCAGGCCACTGGTGGGAAGAAAAAGATGCCTCTTTTTGCTTAGATTGCAATGAATGCATTCCAAAATGTCCTAGTAAATTAAATATTCCAGCTTTATTAAAAGAAACTCACAACTTATTAATTGAAAAGCCTAAAAAAAGATTATGGGGTTAATGATTGATTCCACAAATTTTCTAGACTTAACTTCTCTTTATTATTTAAAGGTGAAAAAGACCAACTATTTTCCCAACAATTTTTAGATGGACCATAATTATTATTTTCGATTTTTATATTGTATTTATCCTGAGAATATTCATTTTTAAAAGGTAAATACCAACCTTGATTAGCTAAATCATCGATAGTAGCCCTTTTTTCTAAAGACTTAATCCATTCAGTTAGAACTATATTATTAATTTTTGATTTAGTTAGGATAAAATTCCACATTAAAGGAACACCTTTATTTGGGAAAACCATCGAAAGTCTTGTATCAACTCTCAGATATTTTTCGCACAGTGAAAATGGGATAATCGCGACAGATGCATGAGAATTAATTAACCAATTTATTGAATTTTTATCCTCAAATAACATTGCTTGTTCTTTAAGTTTGTTAAGTGAATTTTTTACACTAATTCTTTTTGAAATTGATATTAATATTCTCGTACTTTGAGGAAATATAATTTTTCCTTTCAACTTCTTATTAAGAAGAAAATCCCAAGAATTAGTAGCTTCATAAATTAGATCTTGATTATTTTTTATAATTACTGCATATGGAACTACACCTATCGGAAATAATTTATCACGTTGATATTCTTTAAAACTTTTTAAAAAATCTCTCGATCTATTATCTAATATATTATTTGAAAATAAATTATTTATATTTTGAAAATTTGCAAAATTAATACTCTTTAGCCATCCATCGTTTATTAAAATAAAGTCTGATTTAGATAATTTTGTTTTATTTTTTTCTAATTTAAGCTTACTAAAATTAATATTTTCTTTTTGCCAAATCGAAGGGAACGTATCTTTAAAAGATTTTGGATAAATCGAACTTTGAAAACCAATTTTAATTTTTTTTAAAGAATTACTACATGAATTCAGTAAGAAAACGAGCGATAGTTTTCCGTAATTAAGAAATTGCCTTCTTGTAGGATATTTTTTAAGCATTTAACAATCCTTATTTAAGGAAATTTGACCTAACTCCTTCATTCTTTCAAGATTAACTTGACACCTTGAAACTATTTCTTCATTACTAAAACCCTTAAGAAAAGCAAGAATTGACATCCCACCAGCTCCAACCCCCTCTTTTACATAACCTATTTCATAATCACTCAATTCTTTAAATTTAGATGATTTAAAATTCAAAGGACTTGCCAATCCTAATAAGTTAACATTGTGTTTTTCAGTTATTAAATCTAATAAATAACCCAATGAATTATCTTTAACCAACCATCCAGTAGTAGCTATAAAAACTAAATCAATGAATTCCTGTTTTTCTTTAGAATCAATAAATTCCAACGCAAGTAGAATTACAGCTAACATTTGGCTACCTCCAGATAATACAACAGATTGATTAGCTAATCTTGCTCCAATCAATAGTCCCAGAGAGAAAGCTTGAAATGGATCTCCGACTGAAGAAATAACATCTAAAGAATCAAAATTATTTTTTAGATTTGCTTTTAAAAGACCAGCTTTAATTACTTTTGTTTTTAAGGTCCTAGGAGCATTAATTAAACTGCTTCCTATTAAATTAGTTACATTTAAGCCAAAAGCTTCCATTACTGCCTGAGCAGTTGTAGTTCCTCCTGGTACAGATTCTGAAATGAATAAGGGTTTTTTCGTGGTTTTTCCAATTTCTAGTCCTTTTTTGTAAAGACTTAAAACTCTCTCTTTATTCATAGATTTTCCAGTAGTCAAGCATTTAGCTGGGCCTTCTAAATTATTTTCCACACTTAAATGACTAAAGTAAGGTTTTTCTTTTATTCCTATAGGTACCACTATTGGAATTGCACATATAAGTTTCCTACATACATAGCTTATTAATGCAGGAGTTACTCCTGCATTTAAAAAGGGTAATTTATATTTATGATCTTTCGAGGCACCAAAAAGAAGGAACTCAGCATCTGCTAAGGCAGTTCTCCTTCTGGCTTTTGAATCGATTCCTGCTGCTGATATACCTTGAATTTGCGATGTTTCTGTTCCTGCAATCACAAGATAGAAAATAAAATTATTAATTTCTTTTTGAATAGCATCTACCCTTTCAGAAAATAATTTTT
>QCVU01000035.1 GCA_003210275.1 Prochlorococcus sp. AG-686-M10 | reverse complement strand
CCATGACAGTGCAATTCAACAATATTTTCTCCAGTGAAACTATTAGGAGAATGCATAACTGTAATTAAAATTTCATCTATAAATTTATTTTCTAAATTATCTTTTATAAAGCCATGAAAAACTCTGTGAGACTCCCAAGCATATTTAGATTGTGTTTCTACAATATTTTTACAGGAATTTATTGCTTCTTCCCCTGATACTCTTATAACGGCAATTCCTCCTTTACCTAGACTTATAGCCGAAGCTATAGCCGCTATTGTATCCTCAGTATCGATAATTGATTCCATCTCTCACTATGCTGTGGATAATTAAGTAGGCTTATCAAAGAAAACTTTTTTGATTGTGATTTCAGAATGAAGTTTATAAAGAATCTTCAATATAAAAAAATTCTATCATTATTTTTGAAACAAGATGGTTCTCCCCTTTTTAATGCAAAGGGAGTAGCCGTTGGAGTCTTTTGTGGATGCTTTCCTTTTTTTGGTTTTCAAACTTTATTAGGATTATTTTTAGCAAGAGTTGCAAAAGGAAATCTTTTTCTTGCTGCAATTGGTACTTGGATTAGTAATCCGTTGACTTATGTACCTCTATATTTTTTCAATTATAAAGTTGGTTCATTCTTGCTAAAAAATTCTAAAGATATTGTTTTTGATAAAAATTTAATGATTGAAGAATTATGGGAACAAGGCAGTGTTTTTTCATTAAGATTAATTTTGGGTTCAGCATTAGTTGGATTTTTATTAGCTTCTATTTCTGGCATCATTGTTTTTTTGCTTTATAAAAGAAAAAAAAGAGCATTTTAAAATTCTTTTAAGTTTTAATTAATTTATTCCTACCCTTGCAATATCTAATACATCGGCCATTGATTTAATTTGATCAATAGTTTTGTGGAGTTGGCTATAACTTTCTAGACCAACGCATAAATTAATTATTGCAGGTTTACCAAAAGAGGTCTTTACATTTGCATCACTAACATTTATTCCTTTATCAGATAATCTCATAAGAATATCTTTTAGGACCCCTACTCTATCGATAACTTCTATTCTTAGTTGAATTGGGAACTTATTATCAAGAACTTTATTCTCTTGGTTCCATGCAACAGGTAATCTTCTCTCTATTGGTATTGGAATAACGTTCTCACAATCTCTTCTATGAATAGTGATTCCGTGATTACCTAGAGAGACAGTTCCAATTATTTCCTCACCAGGAAGGGGACTACAGCATTTTCCGATTCTATAATCTAGGCCTTCGACCCCAGTAATTGGTGATTTATTAGTTGCATAAGATTTGGTTGTTATTGAATTATTTTTATTTATGAGAGATTTGGCTAATTCAGCATTAGATTCATTTTTAATTTCTTCTGTTTGTATTTTAATTTCTTCTCTTAATCTATTCAGTACTTGATGTAAAGTTAAACCCCCAAATCCTAATGAAGCTAGTAGATCTTCCGTAGTCTTTAAATTGCATCGGTATGCAACTTTTTTCATGGCATCACTTGAAATTAATGATTCAAATCCATTTCGACCTATTTCTTTTTCAAGCAGATCTTTTCCTCTCTTAATAGTTTCATCTCTATGACTTTTTTTATACCACTGCCGAATTCTATTTTTTGCGGTTGGAGTAACTACAAAATTCAACCAATCTAAGCTTGGAGTTGAATTATTATTAGTCAAGATTTCTATAAAGTCCCCATTTTGCAATGATGTAGATAGAGGAGATAGCTTTTCATTTATTCTTATCCCATTACAATGATTGCCTATTTCTGAATGAATTCTGTATGCAAAATCGATTGCAGTAGATCCTTTTCTTAGACCAACAACATCTCCTTTTGGTGTGATCACAAATACTTCTTCATCGAATAAATCTTCTTTTATAGATGCTAGATAGTCATTATGGTCTTTCTCATTACCTTCTTGTTGCCACTCTACTAATTGTCTAAGCCAATTAAATCTTTCTGCATTACTAGATGCTGGTGAACCTCCTTCTTTATATTGCCAATGTGCAGCTATTCCGAATTCTGCAATTTGATGCATTGAACTCGTTCTTATTTGAACTTCAATAGGTCTATGTCTGCCGATCACAGAAGTATGCAAGGACTGGTAACCATTTGGTTTTGGTAAACCTATATAGTCTTTAAATCTTCCTGGAATTGGTCTAAAAGTATCATGAACGACTGCTAAAGCTTTATAACAGCTATCTGAATTGCTAACAATAATTCTTAAAGCAGCAACGTCATAAATCTCGCTAAATTGTTTTTGTTGTCTTTCCATTTTGCTCCAAATCCCATAGAGATGTTTTGGTCTTCCCGTGATTTCAAAATTTACTAAACCTGAAGAGACTAAGTTTTCCTTCATCAAATTTAAAGTAACGTCTAATCTTTTTTCTCTATCACTTCTTTTAACGGCAATTTGATCTTTTAAATTTTTATATTCCTCTGGTTCAAGAAATTTAAATGCTAGATCTTCTAATTCCCATTTAAATCTATTTATTCCTAATCTATTTGCTAAAGGGGCATATATTTCTCTAGTTTCTCTTGCAATTCTCTCTTTTCTCTCTTCATTAAGCCATTGAATTGTTCTCATATTATGAAGTCGATCTGCAAGTTTAACTAAAACAACTCTTATGTCGCTTGCCATAGCTAAGAACATTTTTCTAAGATTTTCAGCCTGTGCTTCAGTTCTATTATTAAAGTGAATACCTCCTAATTTAGTTACACCCTCTACAAGTACTTTTACTTCTAAGCCAAAATTAACTTCTATCTCTGAAAGGGGAATTCCTGTGTCTTCAACAACATCATGTAATAGGCCGGCAGCCACAACTGATGAACTTGCACCTATTTCTTTAAGCAGATCTGCAACTGCAATGGGATGAATTATATATGGCTCTCCACTTGCCCGAAATTGTCCATTATGAGCTTCATAAGCTAGTTTAAAAGCTTTTACTATAAGATCTTTATTTGAATCATTTTTTTTATTTGATACTTCATAGTTTTGAATACTCTCAAGAAGCCAATTAGGAATTTTTATCTCATACTTCAAAGATTCACTTTCATAATTTTTATTTTCAGGCAAAATAATTGATGAAACTTTAATTTCATTTTTTTCTTTTGAATTCGCAGTTGCCTCAGCCATACAATATTCCTTTAGATATATTTTATTTAGGACTAGAGAAATTTGCTACAAAATTATGAAAATAAATAAAAGCAAAATTCTTGAAATCAGAAATCTAAATGTTAAATATGGTCCTAATCAGAAATCTACCATAAAAAATTTTAAATTAGATCTGTTTAAAGGAGATCACTTAGCAATAATAGGTCCTTCTGGATGCGGTAAAACTACAATTGCAAAAACAATTGTAAATATGCTTCCTGAAGGTTCAATTACTAAGGGCTTTATCAAAATATCTGGAGAAGATCTCACGAAAATTGATAAAAAAGAAATTCAATTATTTAGGAGAAATAATTTTGGATTTATTTATCAAGATTCCATAAAAAAACTTAATCCTTTAATGACAGTTGGAGATCATCTAAAAGAATTATTCAAAACACACTTTCAAAACAAGAACTCTTTAATTATTAAAGAGTTAGTAGAAGAAAATTTTAGAAAAGTAGGAATAGACGTTGACAGATTAGATTCATACCCTCATCAATTTAGTGGAGGAATGAGACAAAGAGTTTCAATTGCAATGGCTTTAGCTTTGAAACCCAAAATATTAATAGCAGATGAGCCTTCAACAAGTCTGGATACTAAGACTAGTTTTGAAGTAATGAATCAAATCCTTTGTTTATGTGAGAAATCTGGAACTACTTTGGTTTTGATTAGTCATGATATTAATCTTGCAGCAAAGTGGTGTAAAAAAGTCGTGATAATGGATCAAGGATCTGTAGAAGAGCAAGGAAATATACAAGAAGTTTTTCAAGCGCCTAAATCAAAAATTGGATCAAAATTGGTAAATGCAGCAAATATATCATTGAAGTCAAGAAAAAAAGGTATCTCTACAAATGATGTTGTTTTAGAGGTTAATAATTTAAGACATTGGTATAAATTAAATTCTTCAATTTTCCGACCCAAATGGAATAAGGCTTTAAAAGAAGTTAGTTTTAAATTGTATCGAAATGAAGTTCTTGGGATTGTTGGATCTTCTGGGAGTGGGAAAAGTACTTTATGTAGAGCTTTAATAGGACTCTTAAAGGTGAGAGGCGGTGAAATAAAAGTTTATGAAAGAAATTTAGAATTACATGAAAAAAAGTCTAATAATTTCGAAAATATACAAATAATTTTCCAAGATCCTTTTTCAAGTTTGAATCCAAAAATGAAAATTAAAAATATTTTGAAGGATATATTTTTAATTCAAAAAATATCTAATCATTATCAAATTAAAAATGAGATTAAACTAATTTTAAAGAATTTAAATCTACCTTCAGATTCTGAATTCTTAAACTCCTATCCCAATCAATTGTCTGGCGGTCAATTACAAAGAATTTCAATTGCAAGATCATTATTACTGAAACCAAAAATCCTCATCTGCGATGAAAGTGTAAATATGTTAGATGCATATGTAAAAGTTGAGATACTTGATTTACTTAGAAAGATACAAGAAAAAATGGATTTAACTATAGTTTTTATTACTCATGATTTAGGAATTGCAAAGAAATTTTGTAATAGATTATTAGTTATGAATTATGGACAGATTATTGAAGAAGGCGATTCAGCCACTGTTTTCTCTAATCCTAAGAATAATGTTACAAAAGCTTTAGTAAATAGCTCCTTAAACCTTAATTGATTTTTTTAAGACTCTCAATAATTTCTGAAATTCTTGCGGTAATTCTGCTTCAAATTTCATTTCTTCTCCATTTATAGGATGTAAAAGTCCTAGCTCTACAGCATGTAAAGCCTGACCATCCAATTTGCAAGGAAGCTTTTTACACCTCCCATATAAAGGATCACCAAGAATGGGGTGATTGATATGTGCACAATGAACTCTTATTTGATGAGTTCTTCCAGTATCTAATTTGAAGCTCATTAATGAATAATTACCTAATCTTTCTAATAATTTCCAATAAGTACGTGCATATCTTCCGGAAATTTCATCAACTACCGCATACTTCAATCGATTTAGTTTATCTCTACCTATATGTCCCACAATTTCACCTTCCGAAGTATTTGGTACTCCATGAATTACCGCAATATAGTTTCTTGAAGCGATTTTTTCTTTTATCTGTATTTGAAGATTGACAAGTGATTCTTGGCTTTTTGCTACAACCATACAGCCAGAGGTGTCCTTATCTAATCTATGGACTATCCCAGGTCTTAATTTGCCATTTATTCCAGGAAGATCTTTACAGTGAAAGAGTAGTCCATTTACTAATGTACCTGATTTATGCCCTGGGGCTGGATGGACTACTAGTCCTGATTGTTTGTTAATTACAATGATATGTTCATCTTCAAAAAGAATATTTAAATTCATCTTTTCTGGCTTTAAGTATATGAGAGGTTCTGGGGGAGGCATCCAAATTTGTATATTATCTCCTGTTTTAAGTGGGGTTTTAGCTTTTGCAGTTTTGTAGTTTACAAGAACTAATCCTGCGTTTATAAAATGTTGTATTCTTGCTCTACTCTGTTCAGGCCTTTTGCTTACTAGCCACCTATCTAGTCGCATAGGAAGCGATAGTTCATAAGTAATTTCTATTAATTCACCTTCTCCTACTCCAAAAGAGTTTTCATTACTTGAGCTCATTTTGGCACTTCCAAAGCAATCTTTCCTAGCATTTGATTACGATAATCTTCTAATAATTTGTGAGCCATTCTTCTTCTGTCACCTGATGTATGTTTCAAGGCCACAAGATCAATCCATTCATAAGGGCTATCAAAGTTCTCTAAAATATCAACTCCATATCTATTAGATATCTTTGAAAGTGAAATATTCGCATTTTTGTCTTCTTTTAATTTGAAAATTATTTTTATAAATTCAATCGCAACACTTTCTATTTCATAAGCAGCCTCTCCAATATCATCACAAAGTGCAAGATTTAGAGCCGATTTTTGATTCTCTAAATTAGGGGGTATAACACCGGGGGCATCAAGCAAATCTATTCCGCTTTCTAATCTGATCCATCTAAGATTACGTGTTACTCCTGCTTTTCTAGCGCTTTCTACAACTTTTTTCTTGGCGATTCTATTTATTAATGCGGATTTTCCTACATTAGGAAAACCGAGAGTAAGTGCTCTGATCGGCCTAACCTTCATTCCTCTGGATAACCTTCTTTTATCAATTGATAATCGGGATTCCTTAGCAGATTTGCAAATTTCTTTTATTCCTTTACCATTTTTTGCATCACACCAAAGAGGATATATCTTATCTTTTTTAAACCACTTGTTCCAATTAGTTATAGTTTCTGTAGTGATCATATCTGCGCGATTTATCACAAGGATATGTTTTTTGTTTCTAATCCATTGATTTAGATGGGGATGACCTGTTGATAAAGGAATTCTTGCATCTCTAACTTCAATAACTAAATCTACTCTATTTATAACTTCAGATAGCTTTTTTTCGGCTTTAGCAATATGGCCTGGGTACCATTGAATTTTAGGAATTTCCAATTGATTAAATCCAACAAGTTGTACGTGTATACCTTTTGATTCTTATCAATTTCAAAAGTAATTACATTTAATATTAATGTAAATTTTAAATTTTTTTTATTTTTATAAATTTTATATTTCTACCTAATTTTTAAAATTTATTAAGGCATAAGTAACACTTAGTACTTTTTAACCCAATAAGCTCAAATTAACGTTAGGGTTTCATGGTAAAAATAGGATGTTTTAATGTCGAAGTTGTCTCTTTCCAGTCTTGATAAGTCTAAATTAGAAGGAAAAAAAGTTCTTGTAAGGGTTGATTTTAATGTCCCATTAAATGAAAGTGGTCAGATTACTGATGATACTAGAATAAGAGCAGCAATTCCTACGATAAAATATCTTATAAATAATTCGGCAAAAGTTATATTAGCTGCTCATTTTGGAAGACCTAAAGGGAAAGTTAATGAGAAAATGAGATTAACCCCAGTTGCTGCAAGATTAAGCGATATATTGGAACAAAAAGTTAATCTGACTGAAAGCTGTATTGGTGAAGAGGCTCTAGCTAAATCAAATAGTTTAAATAATGGGGATGTTTTATTATTAGAAAATGTTCGTTTTTATGAAGAAGAAGAAAAAAATGATTTAGATTTCGCTAAAAATTTAGCTTCTCATGCAGATATGTATGTTAATGATGCTTTTGGAGCTGCTCATAGAGCTCATGCTTCAACTCAAGGAGTTACAAAATTTTTAGAGCCTGCTGTTGCCGGATTTTTGTTAGAAAAAGAGTTGAAATATTTACAGGGCGCAATTGATGCTCCAAAACGTCCTCTTGCAGCAATAGTAGGAGGTTCTAAAGTAAGTAGCAAAATTGGAGTTTTGGATTCTCTTTTAGATAAGTGTGACAAAATTATTATTGGGGGAGGTATGATTTTTACCTTTTACAAGGCAAGAGGATTAGATGTTGGGAAGAGTCTTGTTGAGGAAGATAAACTTGAACTAGCAAGAAATTTAGAGGCAAAAGCAAAAACTAAAGGCGTAGAGCTTCTATTACCATCTGATGTATTGCTTGCAAATGAGTTTTCTCCTGATGCAGAAAGTAAAGTCTCTCAAATAGATTCAATAAGTGGTGATTGGATGGGCCTAGACATTGGGCCACAATCAATTAAGGTTTTCCAAAATGCTCTTGCCGAATGCAAAACAATTATTTGGAATGGCCCAATGGGTGTTTTTGAATTTGATAAATTTGCTGATGGTACAAATGCAATAGCAACAACCTTGGCAGATTTAAGTTCTTTCTCTGAGGTTTGTACAATTATTGGTGGAGGAGACTCTGTAGCTGCAGTGGAGAAAGCTGGTTTGGCTGAAAAAATGTCCCATATATCAACTGGTGGAGGGGCTAGTTTAGAACTTTTAGAAGGTAAAACTTTACCTGGAGTAGCTGCTTTAAAAGACGCTTAAATTATATTTTTTCAATTATTTCAACGCTTTTAGTGAAAGAGATAGTTCCTTTCGGATGAGCAATAATACCCGACCATAATTGTCTAGCTGGTTTGGATGATGCTCTCGTGGTTTTAAAAATACCTCCAGAGGCTAAAGGCTCAATATTGATTTCTTGTTTTAAATAAGATTCATCCTGATGCGATATTATTCCTCCAGCTATAATTACATCACCAAGTGGTTCACTTAGAATAATATCGATATCATATTTGGTACCAGTTAGAACTGTCTCAGGAATTCTAAAAATAATATCTATTTTGTTTTGGTCATTTCTAATTGTAGTTAATAAATTTTTTATATTCCCATTATTTATTTTGTCGTTTTGAGTGGAAAATAAATACCTAAAATTAGATTCAAGAAAGTATATTTCCCCATTAACTATTTTCTTTCCATTAACTTTAATATTAAATATTTTTTCTTCAGAGTTTCCTCCGCTTAATCTTTTAATTTGCCATTTTGAATTAGGAAAATCTTTGATTATTTCCTTAAATTTTTCTTCAATTTTAGAGTTTTCATCTTCTTTAAAAATGTTTTTTATAAATTTTAAGTTTCGACTATTTAATGCATTCTCAAGATTTGCTCTTATATCAACGTTTGTATTTTGGGTGATTGCTAATTTCGGGGAAATGAGATAAATAAATGTATAGATAAATAATCCTAATTTTACAAGCAAATTTAAATTAAACATTTTCATAACTTTATAATTCTATTTTACTTATTTAATTTTTAATGTCTAAAAAAAGAAATAATTTATTAATTGCGGCAAGTGGAACTGGAGGTCATATTTTCCCTGCTTTAGCAGTCTCTAAAATGGTTGAAAAAGATTGGGATATTTATTGGTTAGGCGTTAAAAAAAGACTCGATTCTGCATTTGTACCTAAAAAATATAATCTTTTGACTTTAAATTTGGAGACACCTAAAAAAAATATTTTTATACTATTTCAATATCTAAAAATTATATTTTCAATTTTTAATATAATTAAAATCCTAAAAGAAAAAAAAATTAATTTAGTATTTACAACTGGTGGATATATTTCAGCACCAACAATTCTTGCAGCAAAGTTGCTTAAAATACCTGTAATAATACACGAATCAAATGTAGTACCAGGCACGGTTACAAAATATTTTGGTTTTCTATGTGAATTTGTTCTTCTGGGGTTTAAAGATACAAATTTTTATTTAAAAAATTGCAAAACTATTTTCACTGGAACTCCCCTTAGGGATGAGTTTTATGAAATTAATCCCTTACCAAAATGGGTTCCAAGAGGAAAAGGTCCTCTTCTAATTGTTATGGGAGGAAGTCAAGGAGCAATGAGGATTAATGAAATTTTTTATGAATCTCTTGAATTTTTAATAAAACAAAATTTTCGAATAGTTCATATTATTGGAGAAAATAACTTAGATAGTTCCGTAAAAATAAAATCTAATAATTATGTTCAAAAGAAATTTACTAATCAAATTGCATCTTTGATGCAAAACTGTGACCTTGTAATATCAAGATCTGGAGCAGGAACAATAAATGAACTTATACAAACTGGAAAACCATCAATTTTAATTCCGTACCCTAATTCAAAAAATAATCACCAAGAAAAAAATGCAATGATTCTCTCTTCAATTGGAGCTGCAATTTTAATGAATCAAAATCAAATATCAAGATTATTTTTTGAAGAGACTTTGAAAAGAATTTTAAAATCTAAATTAAAAAAAGGAAAACCTAAATATGAAATTTTAGATTTAATGAAAGAAAATATCAAAAATTTTGATTCCTTAAAATCTACAAATGAGATTAAAAAATTAATAAACTATTTTTTAAAGGAATTTTGAATTTCTCTACATAAAATTTTATTATTTTTTCTAGTCTGCAAACTTATCCTTGCCCAATTTTCATTAAGAAATCTAAATGAGGTACATTCTCTAATCAATATCCCTTTGTTTTCTAAATAGTGAATATTTGAAGATAAGGAGAATTTACTTTCTATTAAAAAAAAGTTAGTTGAAGAGTTATGTACTTTAAGATTTTTAATTTTCGATAATTCTTTATAAACCCAATTTTTCTCAGTATTTACCCAGTTATGAATCCTTGTTGTCCATTCCTCATAAAAATTTTTGTTACTTAATAGTTCTATTCCAGCTTTTATAGCAAATGAATTTAATGGCCATGGGTCTCTTTTTATATTCCATTTTTTAAGTTTTTCAGATGAGCCAATAATATAACCTAATCTTAAACCTGCAATATTAAAGAGTTTGGTCAAACTCCTAATAACTAATAAATTATCATATGTTTTAGTAAGTGGAATTAAAGATTCTTTTTCGCCATTAGGTGTGATAGCTAAAAAAGCTTCATCACAAATAACTAGTTTATATTTTTTTAGAATTATTTCTAAAGATTTTTTATCCCATAATTGACCCGTGGGGTTATGTGGGTTGGTTATCCAAAGAACATCACAAATTGGATTAAGTGGAAAGTTTTGGGGAAAACTATTACTCCAATTTTTTGGCAATTCTGAATAATCGAAGTTAGCATTCCAGCAATTTAATGATCTTTCATAATCTACGAAGCCTGGACTTGGTATACAACTTGCTCCAAATTTGGAAGCTTCATAACCTACCCAAGTTATTAATTCAGAAGCTCCATTACCTGGCAATATATTATCAGGATTTATTTGATGAAATTCTCCAATTATTTCTCTCAAATTATTTAGATTCCTTTCAGGATAATAACGAAATCCTAGAGTTTTAATTTCTGAATATAAAACATCTAATAATTGCTTTGGGGGGTCAAACGGAACTAGTGAGGCACTTGAATCAATAATTTTAGATGGTAATAAATTTAATTTTTTTGCCTTAGTTAATATATTGCCCCCATGCTTGAAGTTTATATCATTCGAATTTTTGGTATTTAATTTATCCATAAATTATCTTAAATTTTATTCAATCCATTCTAAGTTTGATCCAATAGCTTCTCTTATATTTGATAATTGGTGAATATTAATTTGTTTTATGATCCCATTAAGAATATCTGGGACTAATTGAGGACCCTTATATATCCATCCAGTGTATATTTGAACTAAAGATGCTCCAGAACATATTCGTTCCCAAGCAGATTTTGGACTATCTATTCCACCTACTCCAATTAAGTTAATATTATTGTCAATATTGTGAATATGACTAATTATTTGATTTGCTTTTCGTTGAAGTGGTTTACCACTTAATCCTCCATTTTCCTCAGAAAGTAATAGCCCTGTTTGCTTTATCTTTCTTTGTTCAAAACCTAATCTATCTAGACTAGTATTGGTAGCAATTATTCCATCAATATTCTCATCAAGTATTATTTGGCATATATCTTCAATATCTTTATAACTTAAATCTGGTGCAATTTTCACAAATAAAGGTGGACAATTATCTAAATTTTTAACTTCTCTAAGTAGTTCTTTAAGAAGAATAGGATCTTGTAACTTTCTAAGTCCTTCAGTATTAGGAGAACTTACATTTATAACTGCGTAATCACAATAAGGAATCAAAAGTTTTAAAGAAGTTAAATAATCTTCAGTAGCTTTAGATAGGCTTGTAATTTTAGATTTCCCAAAATTTATGCCCAAACAATTATTTTTTCTATATTTTTTTAAATCAACATTTTGCTTTAAAAAGTTTTTAACAAGATTTTCGGCACCATTATTATT
>QCVU01000034.1 GCA_003210275.1 Prochlorococcus sp. AG-686-M10 | reverse complement strand
TGAATCTGCAATAGAAGACTTAACTCAAATACTTGAATTAACTAACCAGCCTAGAAGAATTGAAGGATATGATATTAGTCATATACAAGGAACAGACCCTGTAGCATCACAAGTAGTCTTTATAGATGGTATTCCATCGAAACAAAATTATAGAAAATACAAGATTAAAGATCCCAATATATTTATTGGACATAGCGATGATTATGCCTCAATTTATGAGGTCATTTACAGAAGATTTAAAAAATGGTCAAAATTTAAAATTGATGGTGGAGAAATTAGTTCTTTACAAGATAAGCAAAAAAGTGCATTAGAAAATGATCATCTAACAGATTGGCCAGATTTGATTATGATTGATGGCGGTAAAGGACAATTAAATGCAGCATTGAAGGCCTTAACAGAATTAGATTTACAAGAAGAAGTTAGTATATGTTCTTTAGCAAAAAAAAATGAAGAAATATTCATACCTGGCTTCTCAAATTCCCTTGATACAGATCAAAATCAAAAAGGGCTTTTATTACTTCGCAGAGTAAGAGATGAAGCACATAGATTTGCATTATCATTTCATAGAAATAAAAGATCTTCTCGAATGAATAGATCTCAATTATCTCAAATACCAGGTTTAGGACCTTTACGAATTAAAGATTTGCTTGACCATTTTAATTCAATAGATGCAATTAGAATTGCAAGCAAAGAGGAACTTTCAAAAGTTAAAGGTCTTGGTGAACATTCAGCAAATGATATTTATAATTATTTTAATGAGTTATAAATATTGATTAATTTTTATATATTTAAAATTAGTCACTATTAAATAAGTATTTATATTGGTAATAGTTTATAAATTATATTTTATTAATTTGTCATCTGAAGCATATTTATGGTTTAAGTCTCTTCACATTATTGGTGTAATTGTATGGTTTTCTGGGCTTTTTTATTTAGTCAGGCTTTTCATATATCATGAAGAGTCAAGAACCATGCAAGATGATCTGAAGATTGCTTTTAATGATCAATATTCCTTAATGGAAAAAAGGCTTGCAAATATAATTACTACACCAGGAATGATACTGGCTTTAAGTATGGCTATCTGTTTAGTAATTATGCAACCTGGATGGCTAAGTGAAAAATGGCTTCAGATAAAAATTTTATTTGTTTTGGGCTTAGTTATTTATCATGTTTATTGTTATAAAATAATGAACTCTTTACAAAATGGCACTTCAAAAATATCTGCAAAAAACCTTAGATTATTAAATGAATTACCTACATTATTATTATTTATAATTGTCCTATTAGTTATTTTTAAAAATAATTTTCCTACCAGTATTGCGACATGGAGTGTATTTGGACTAATAATATTTATGCTTGTATCTATTCAATTATATGCAAAGATCAGAAGAAAAAATGAAGAATCTCTTAAGAATGGATAAGCAAGATTTAATAAAAATAACAGAAAATATAAATAGGGAAAGCTGTCCAGATGTAGTGAATTTTCATTGTCATACGAAATTTAGCGATGGTAGCTTTGATCCAGAGCAATTATTAGATCAAGCCTTTATAAATAAACTAAAATTTATTTCGATAACAGATCATCATACTGTTAAAGCACATGATTTTATTGAACGTAATAATATACTTGAAAAATATCCTACAGATTCTTTTAACCTGATTACTGGAATTGAAATAAATTGTTTACTGTTCGGATGCTTAGTTCATGTTATTGGATTAGGAATAAATATAAAAAGTACTCATTTAACACCTTATATTCAAGGTGAATCCCCAATTGGGAATGATTTACATATCAATTCAGTAACAAAGGCAATCAGATTGTCAGGAGGTTTATCTTTTCTTGCACATCCAGCGAGGTACAGAATTCCTTTTTATAAACTTATCCCTGAAGCTAATAAGCAAGGAGTTGATGGGATTGAAGTTTGGTACGATTATGATTTAAAGGAAAGATGGCAAGCAAGTGATTTTGTATGTTCAGAGATAAATAAACTAACAGAAAGCCTTGATATGCTAAAAACTTGTGGAACAGATAGTCATGGATATTCATTATTGGGCCGATAGACTAGTATTCGTTTTTCTCAATTTTGGCATCAGCAATATTAACAATGTTTTTTAGATTTTCCAATATTTCTGGAGTATGATCATTCCACATTTGTCTATTAATAATCTCAATAAATCTTTGGGATAAATCTCTTAAAGCCCATGGATTATTCTCGATAAAAAACTTTTTAAGGGTCTCATCACATATCCATGAGTTATATATTTGGGTATAACACCAATCAGATACAAGCTCTGTGGTTGCATCATAAGCATATAAATAATCAAGAGTTGCAGAAAACTCAAAAGCACCTTTATATCCGTTTTCCTTCATACCATTAATCCATTTTGGATTAAGCACTCTTGTCCTAACAACCTTATTTATTTCATGGCTTAATTTATTTATTTTAGATAAACGATATTTTGATAAATCACCATGATATATTTCGGGAAATTTGCCTTGTAATTTTTTTATTGCTGATGATATTCCTCCTTGAAATTGATAATAATCATCAGAATCTAAAATATCATGTTCTCTGTTATCTTGATTATGAATAACTACTTGAACATTTTTAAGTGCATGTTCTAATTCTTTTTTGTTTTCTATAGGTTCATTTCCGTCAGAATATATCCACTTACTCCAGTTTAAATATGAATCAGCAAAATCATTTATATTATCCCAACTAGAATTAGATATTAGTTCTTGTAAACCAGCGCCATAAGATCCTGGTGCAGAACCAAAAATTCGATTTACAGAACCTTCGTTTTTATAAGATGCAGAAATTGGATTTAATTTTATATCTTCGTCAAGTTGAGAAATTATTTTAATAGCTTTATAAACTAAAGATATTAATTGAGGAAATGCATCTCTAAACATTCCAGAAATTCTTAAAGTGACATCAACTCTTGGCCTATTAAGAATACTTAAAGGAATTATTTCTATATCGATGACTCTTCTAGAGGGGCCATCCCAAATTGGTTTTACGCCTAGTAAATACAATATTTGACAAATATCCTCCCCTCCGTTTCTCATAGTAGAAGTAGCCCATACAGAAATAGCTAGCTTTTTAAGATCTTGCCCATGATCTTGTTTATATAAATCGATTATTTGAGAAGCTGATTGACATCCAACAATCCATGCTGATTCCGTTGGTAAGCCTCTGGAGTCAACTGAAAAAAAATTTTTACCAGTAGGAAGAACCTCAGTTTTACCTCTTGTTGGAGCTCCAGAAGGTCCGCTATTCACATATATTCCATTTAAGGCATTTATAAATGAAGCCTTTTCATTAATGGAAGATTGAACTATAGGTTCAAATATCTCTTTATGAATTTGATTAAAATAAACTTTATGTTTTTTATCTATTTTAAAAAATAATAATATTTTTTTATTTTCTAGTGTTTTTAATTCATTTATAGTTACATAATTTTTGTAAAAATAATGATAAATTAAATATTTTGCTTGATTTTCTATAAATTCTATTGCTCTTCTAAAGTTATTAATATTATCTTTTGAATAATTACTAATAATTTCCCTATCGTTATCACTAAGAACTTGTTCATAATTACTAGTCCATGGATCTAAATCTAAATTAAGATTTGAAGAGATGTATTGAACTATCCCACAACGTTTAGAGGTTGGAACTCTTGCAATGCTTAAGATTAAATTTATTTCATTTATTAATTTTTGTCTACTTCCAAAAATATGAAGACCAGTTCTTATTTGTGATTCTTTTAGTTCGCAAAGATATGAGTCAATTTTTTCAATTTTATTTAATTCGTTAAAAAATATAATGTCTTTAAAATCATTTTTTATAATTTCTAAAATAGATTTTTCAATTATGTTTATTCGCTTTGATTTTAATAACTTAGCTTCATAGTATTCGTCTAAAGTTTGTTCTAAAATAGAAAGTTTTCCATATAAATCAGATTTATCTAAAGGAGGAGTAAGATGATCAATTATAGTTGCATGAGTTCTTCTTTTTGCTTGTGATCCTTCTCCTGGGTCATTAACAATAAATGGATATATATTTGGAATCGGTGGACAAATAATACTCGGAAAACATTCATCACTAAGTCCTATAGATTTTCCTGGTAACCATTCAACAGTGCCATGTTTACCTATATGACAAATAGCATTTGAGTCAAATTTACTTTCAAGCCAATGATATTGAGCTAGATATCGATGAGGAGGTGGAAGATCTGGAGAATGTATATCTTTATTAGATTCAATATCGTAACCTCTTTGAGGTTGAATTAATAAACATATTTTTCCAAATAAAAGACCATTTATCGAAAACCCTTTTTTTTCTAAATCTATAGATTCAGATGGAATACCCCATCTGTCAACGATAAAATTTTTTGGATGAAGAGATAATTGGTTCCAATATTTTAAGTATTCATTTATTGTTAAAAAATCCAGAGGTTCATTATTTTGTGATTCAATATCATTTGTTCTGGTTTTTATAAGTAACGACATAAGTTCTGAAGAATTTTTAGGTAATTCTCCAGAACCAAGATCATAACCTTCCTGTTTTAACCAATAAAGAATATTAAGAACAGACTGAGGAGTATTTAAACCGACGCCATTTCCAATTCTTCCATTTTTTACAGGATAATTTGCAATTATTAAAGTTATTTTTTTATCGAAATTATTTAAATTGTTTAGTTTTACATAATTAGATGTGAGTTTTGTTATCCATTTAATATTTCCAATATCAACTTTGTAACTTGTAATTTTGCTACATAAGGTTTTATTTATAGATTTAACTTCTTTAAAAGCACAAGGTTTTGTAGTAATTCGACCATCAAATTCTGGAATTATTATTTGCATTAATAAATCTGTTGGATTCATTCCAGTTGATGAATACAACCAATCCTTTCTGGATTTATTAGAAGAGAGTATTTGAAGGATTGGAAGATTTAATGATTTAAAGATGTTTAAATTATTATCTATATTTCCATTACAACTGTTAAGCGAGGAAGAAAAAGAGGTGGTAGTTATTAGTAATTTTATATTTTCTTTTTTAAAAAGATTAATTAATTCCTTCTGAACATCATAATTTTTTAAAGTTGAAATAAATACTGTTTTAGGTGACAAACCATTACACCTTAATTGAGATATTAATTCATTTGATAATTCGATTTCGTTTGCTAAAAACAATGATTTATAAGAAATGATACCAACTTTCAATCCTTCTTCATTTTTCCAATCATATGGATAAGGGTCTGGATAACAAACGTTAGATGTATATTTTTGTGGAATATTAGTTTTATTAGATGCTAGGTAAGTCAAACAATGAAGAAATCTTTTATAGTTTTCCTTGCCTCCTGATCTAAGAAGTTTACTAATTTGTAATGATGTATCTAAATCAACGCTACTTAATTCATTTAGTGATAAATCCTCTTCATCCGTCCCAGAAAGAATTAAAAGAGTTTTATTAATATTTAAATCTTGCCATTTTATTAATTGTTCAACTCCATAACTCCATGTCCCCTTATCACCAAACAATCTTAAAACAACAACTTTGGCATAATTTATTGTTTTTATAATATAGTTATCTATTTGTGCGAAGGTGTTTAGGTTAGAAATTTCTAACGCTCTAAAATTATCTTTGAATAAATTAAATTCCTTATCATCAATTAAATCTGAAATTATATTAATATCAGCTTTTACGCTAGTGATAAATATGAAATCAGCTTTAGGATGTTCTATTAAATCAACGTTATTATTTTCATTTCCAGCAATATTTAATATCCTATGCATTTAAATATAACAATTAGGTTTAGAATACTTAAGTAAGTTAGAACAATTTTAACTCATTTCTAAAAAATTAAATATGCAAGAATTTCTTCCATATGCCTGGTTTGAAGGTAAGTGTATACCATTTAAAGACGCAAAAGTGTCAATAGCAACTCATGCACTTCATTATGGAACAGCAGCCTTTGGGGGAATGAGAGCTATTCCAAATCCAGCTAATAAAGATGAATTTCTTTTATTTAGAACAGATAAACATATTAAAAGGTTATCTCAAAGTGCAAGATTGCTTTTAACAGAAATATCTGAAGATTATATTTTTAATGCGATAAAAACAATTTTAAAAAAAAATAAGCCCACAAAACCGATCTATATAAGGCCTTTTGTTTATACCAGTGATTTAGGTATAGCTCCAAGATTACATAATATAGAAACGGATTTCTTTATTTATTGTATTGAACTTGGAGACTATTTATCTCCAGATGGTGTGTCATGCAGGATGAGTAGTTGGACAAGACAAGAAGATAGATCTCTACCTTTAAGAGGAAAAATTAGTGGTGCTTACATTACAAGTTCATTAGCAAAAACAGAGGCTAGTTTATCAGGATTTGACGAAGCCTTGCTATTGAATTCAAGTGGTAAAGTAAGTGAAGCTAGTGGAATGAACTTATTTATAGTAAGAAATGGTGAATTGATTACACCAGGAGTTGATCAGGACATTCTAGAAGGAATTACAAGAGCTAGCGTTATTGAATTAGCTAAATCGTTCGATATAAATGTCATAGAAAGACCTGTTGATAAAACAGAACTACTTATTGCAGATGAAGTATTTCTAACTGGTACTGCAGCTAAAATCACACCTGTAAAACAAATAGAATCAACCAATATTAATAATGATCGTCCCATAATGAATAAATTGAAAAATAAGCTTATAGAAATAACGGAAGGTCGTTCACAAGACTATGATAATTGGATAACACGTATTGAAATTAATTAATTTAAATCTTCTTTTAAAAGTATGGTTACATTTAGAAATTATTTAAATAGAGATGATAAACCAATTATTATTTTTGATGGTGGAACAGGTACTTCTTTTCAAAATCTAAATTTATCATCACATCATTTTGGTGGAGATGAATTAGAGGGTTGTAATGAAAATTTAGTTTTAACCTCTCCTAATATTGTTGAAAAAGTACATAACTCATTTCTTGAAGCAGGTTGTCATGTAATTGAAACCAATACATTTGGAGCTTCATCTATTGTTTTAGATGAATATAATATTTCTTATAAAGCATATGAAATCAATAAAATAGCGGCTCAATTAGCTAAAAAATGTGCAAATTTATATTCTTGTACTAATACTCCTAGATTTGTCGCTGGTTCAATTGGACCAACTACAAAATTACCAACATTAGGTCATATAAATTTTGACAAACTAAAAGATTCATATGAAGAACAGATTAATGGTCTAATAGACGGAGGTATTGACCTTCTATTAATAGAAACATGCCAAGATGTTTTACAGATAAAATCAGCATTATTTGCTTCTCAAGAAGTTATCAAAAATAAGAATATTGAATTACCAATAATGATATCCATAACGATGGAAACAACAGGCACGATGCTTGTCGGTTCGGATATAGCCTCTGCATTAACAATACTAGAACCATATAATATCGATATTTTGGGACTGAATTGTGCAACTGGTCCAGTTCAAATGAAAGAACATATTAAATATTTAGCTGAAAATTCACCCTTTGCCATTAGTTGTATCCCTAATGCAGGATTACCTGAAAATATTGGAGGTGTAGCTCACTATAAATTAACTCCACTTGAGTTGAAAATGCAATTGATGAACTTTATATATGATTTTAACGTTCAGCTTATCGGCGGATGTTGTGGTACTACTCCTGAACATATCAAATATTTATCATCAATCATTGATGAAATAGTTGATAAAAAAATAATAAATAAAAAACTCTCTACTGTAAAAACAAATTTTGTTCCATCAGCAGCATCTATATATAACGCAGTTCCTTATAAACAAGATAATTCAATATTAATTGTTGGAGAGCGTTTAAATGCTAGTGGATCTAAAAAAGTAAGGGAATTACTAAATGAAGATGATTGGGATGGATTGGTATCAATTGCTAAGCAACAGCAAAAAGAAAATGCTCACATACTAGATGTCAATGTTGATTATGTAGGAAGAGATGGAGTTAATGATATGAAGGAAATTACCTCAAGATTAGTTACAAATATAAACCTTCCTTTAATGATAGATTCAACAGAAGCAGATAAAATGGAAAGCGGATTAAAAACTGTAGGAGGAAAATGCATTATAAATTCAACAAACTACGAAGATGGAGATGACAGATTTAATCAGGTCTTAAATCTTGCATTAGATTATGGTGCTGGAATCGTTATTGGAACTATTGATGAAGATGGAATGGCAAGAACATCAGATAAAAAATATAAAATTGCAAAAAGAGCATTAATTAAAACCAGATCAAGTGGCCTCGCTGATTATGAGATATTTTTTGACCCTCTAGCATTGCCAATATCTACAGGAATTGAAGAGGACAGGTTAAATGCTAAATCAACTATTGAAGCTATATCAAATATAAGAAAAAGTTTCCCAGATGTTCATATCATTTTAGGAATATCTAATATAAGTTTCGGGCTTTCACCATTATCAAGAATTAATCTAAATTCAATTTTTCTCGATGAATGTATAAAGTCAGGATTAGATTCAGCTATTATTGCACCAAATAAAATACTGCCTCTTTCTAAAATATCTGCGGAAACAAAAAAATTATGTTTGGATTTAATTTATGACAGAAGAAAATTCGAAAATGAAATATGTATATATGATCCATTAGTTGAACTAACAAAAGCATTCCAAGATTTAACAATCAGTGACTTTAAAAAGGCATCTACTTCAAATAAAAACTTAACCTTAGAAGAAAAACTTAAAAACCATATTGTAGATGGAGAAAAAATTGGTTTAGAAGAACAATTAAATAAGGCTTTAAAAAAATACAAACCACTTGAAATTATTAATACCTATTTATTAGATGGAATGAAAGTAGTCGGTGAATTATTTGGATCTGGTCAAATGCAATTACCTTTCGTATTGCAATCAGCAGAAACAATGAAATTTGCTGTTTCAGTACTAGAACCACATATGGAAACAACAGATGAAAAAATATCTAACGGAAAATTACTAATAGCAACAGTAAAAGGAGATGTTCATGATATAGGTAAAAATTTAGTTGATATAATTCTTTCAAATAATGGATTTGATGTAATCAATCTTGGAATTAAGCAGGATGTTGCAGCAATTATTGATGCACAAAAGAAACACAATGCAGACTGCATAGCTATGAGTGGTTTACTTGTTAAATCAACAGCATTTATGAAGGATAATTTAGAGGCATTTAACAACGCTGAAATTAATGTTCCTGTTATTCTTGGAGGTGCAGCATTAACTCCAAAATTTGTGAACGAAGATTGTAGTCAGATATATAAAGGGAAAATTTTATACGGTAAAGATGCTTTTACAGATTTACAATTCATGAATGAATTTATGGATAGTAAAAAGAAGGGAAATTGGTCTAATGAAAATGGTTTTACTAATACGGAGGACATCCAAATTAAATTAGCCTCCCCAAGGTCTTCTGGTAAAGATAAAAATTTAAATAAAAATATTGAAAAAACTAAAAATATTAATTTAATTGAGAATTTTAATAGATCAAATTTTGTAGATGAAGAGGAACCTATTAAGGCTCCATTTTTGGGAACTAAAGTACTTCATGATACTGAAATAGACTTTGACAAACTTATTTTCTATCTGGATAAAAAGGCATTATTTAGTGGTCAATGGCAAATTAAAAAAAACAAAGGTCAATCAGTAGAAGAATATAATAACTATTTAGATTCATATGCAAATCCGTTACTTGAAAAATGGATCGATATTATTTTAGATAAAGGCCTAATTTCACCAAAAGCAGTATATGGGTACTTCAGTTGCGGGAGGAAAGATAATAGTATTTACCTCTTTGATAATAAATCACAAAAGAAAATTTCTGAATTTAATTTTCCAAGACAAAAATCAGGAAATAATCTTTGTATTGCTGATTTCTACTGTGATCTTAAAAATAATGAACCAGCAGATATATTTCCAATGCAAGCAGTAACAATGGGCGAAATAGCTAGCGAATATTCTCAAGAATTATTTAAAGCTGATAAATATAGTGATTATTTAATATTTCATGGTTTAACCGTTCAATTAGCAGAGGCTCTTGCTGAATATGTTCATTCATTAGTAAGAATTGAATGTGGATTTAAATCATATGAGCCAACCGATAATCGTGATATATTAGCTCAAAAATATAGAGGAGCTAGATATTCATTTGGTTATCCAGCTTGTCCTAAAGTATCTGATTCAAATATACAGTTATCATTATTAGATACGAAAAGGATTAATTTAACAATGGATGAATCAGAGCAATTACATCCTGAACAAAGTACTACTGCCATAATTTCACTTCATTCAAAAGCAAAATATTTTAGTGCGTAAAAAAAACTATAAATTATAAATTAAAATTATTTTCGAAATAATATATTAATACTTCTTGAAGATCTTCCACAATTTCAGAATCAATTATATCGATACATTCGCCGGCAACATCTTGAATTAATTCAAAATAATATGATGACCAATCACTTTATAAGAATTAAAATGCTGATGTTTCATCACATTCTATATAAGTCTCAATTGATGATTTAAATGCTATGTTTTCATTAAAGTCCTAATCCATATTAAAGAAACCTTATTAAAATTATTATCTCTTCATCCCCCATATTCGTTAATCTTTTTTTAAGAAATGTACGAGTATTTATAATTATTTAAATAAATTAACTAACAATGAATAAAGAAGATCAAAAAAATAATGAACATTTAAATGTCTTAGGACAAAAGCTTGAGGTATGTAGCTGCAGTCCTCTTACAGGTTGGTTTCGAGATGGATTTTGCAAATATGATTCTAATGATGGAGGAAATCATTCAATTTGCTGTGTAATGGATGATAATTTCCTTAAATATAGTAAATCACAAGGTAATGATTTAATAACACCTATGCCTATGTATTCTTTCCCAGGTTTAAAAGATGGAGATCATTGGTGTATTTGTTTAGATAGATGGAAACAGGCAATGCTTGATGGCTTAGCACCCATGATTATTTTAGAAGCAACAAATATTATAGTTTTAGAATCTGTATCGTTAGAAAAATTAAAAGAATATCAATTTAATAAAAAGTAATTCCAAATTACTTATTTTTTTTAAAATGATTATGAGAATTTATATCTATTTTCTAAATGAGAAGTGAAAAATATTGGGATAAAGCCTTAGATCAAACTCATTTATCTATTAATAAAAATGGCTTATTTCCTCTAAATACTACTGTTGTAACGGGAGAATATTACAATAAAAATGACTTTATAATTAGAGAACTTGATACTTCAAGATTTAAGAAACAAAATAGTTATGGTCCAAAACATAATCCATTTAACCCATGGGATAAAATACTTGAAATTGATAAAATTGGAACTAATCATCAATTAATACTTAATAAATATCCAGTACAAAAGGGACACATATTATTAATAACAAATACTTGGAGACCTCAAGATGGATGGTTAGATATTAATGATTGGTTAGCTATACAAATGGTAAATAACGATACAAGTGGCCTATGGTTTTTTAATAGTTCTCCTATAGCTGGAGCAAGTCAACCGCATAGACATATTCAACTTTTGAGAAGAGCTAATGGTGAAATTACTTGTCCAAGAGAGAAGTGGTTTTTAGATTTAGAAATTAATAATGATCAAGATAGCAAGCTTAAAAAAAATGTTGTTGTCTCAAAATTTAACTTTTTAGAGGATTCAACTAAAATTTATAATTTATACTTAAAACTATCAAAAAAAATAGGGTTAGGTAATCCAAGTATTGATAAG
>QCVU01000033.1 GCA_003210275.1 Prochlorococcus sp. AG-686-M10 | reverse complement strand
AATCGCTTCTTTTGCGGGCAAAGAAATACAGTCAATTCCAACTTGGCTTTTAAGATAATAATTTAAAGAAATTCTGTGATCCCATCTGACACCCCAATTAATCAACATTCACTCCAATCATTAGAATTATGGTTAAAAGATTTAGGTGCAACTAAAGATATTGATAATCCGTCTAAATGGTACTTGTTACTTTCTAATTGGAACGCAACTATTATTTTTGAACAAGAAGATTTAAGTGTTGTCTGGGAGAGTGGTGGTGAATTAACTAAAAGACTATTTTCTTATTGTATTAATAGAGAAGATATAGAAAATGCTATTTTACAGGGGCCTTAATTTTGTTTTTTAAAGATCGCTTAAAATTTCAAAAATAATTCTGTAACTTTTTTCTAATTGATTGTCTGTAATACAAAGAGGGGGTAATAGATAGATAACATTACCAAGTGGTCTAATAAATAAACCTTTTTTAATTGATAATGCTTTTATCCTTTTGCCAACATTGTTTAGATAACCTTGATTTTTACCTATTTCAATATCAAATGCGGCGATAGTTCCTGTGATTCTTATGTTTTTTACAAATGGTAATTTTTTAATTTTCTTTAGATGGGAAAGGTGCTTTTTCTCAAAAGATAGATATTTTATTGGATCTTTTTCTAATAAGTCAAGGCTCGCATTAGCCGCCGCACAACCTAAAGGGTTTGCAGTGAAGCTATGACCATGCCAAAAAGTTTTTTTAGGTGAATAGCTAATAAAAGATTGAAAAATCGTCTCTTTAGCTAATGTGATTCCCATAGGTAGGAATCCTCCCGTTAAACCCTTTGAAATAGAAATTAGATCAGGAATTATATTTGCCTTTTGAAATGCAAAGAGACTTCCACATCGCCCAAATCCAGTTAATACTTCATCAGCTATTAATAAAGAATTATTATTTTTTACTACTTCTGAAACTTTTCTGATAAATTCAGGCCTAACCATATTCATTCCTCCCGCACCTTGTACTAATGGTTCAAGAATGACAGCTACAGTGGGCTTTTTAAGAAGTTTACTTAATATTTGAATCGCGTTATTCTCTTTTATTTCAACCTCTTCATCATTTATCCAAGTTGAAGGCCATGGGGCCCTTTTGACAGGGAACATTAGATTATCAAAATTCTCATTGAAAATATTTCGTTCCCCTAAAGCCATTGCTCCAAATGTATCACCATGATAGGCACCATCAAAAGCAATTATTTGGTTTCTTGTTTCACCTTGATTTTGCCAAGATTGATAGGCAATTTTTAAAGCTACTTCTACAGCGGTAGATCCATTATCAGAAAAAAATAGTCTTTCTAATTTTGTTAAGCCACTGAGTCTCTCTGATAATATTTGAGCCTGTGGATGTAAGAAGTCGGCGAATATAACTTGCTCTAGAGTCTTGGCTTGATGATAAATGGCATCTGCTATGTAATCGTTACTATGACCATGTAGAGTAACCCACCAACTACTTATTCCATCAATCAGTTCTTGTTTTGGATTTTTAGTATAAATTAAAGCATTTTTCCCATGAGTAACTTCTAATTGAGGCTTGCTATTTATAATCTGCGTAAAAGGCGGCCATATATTGGGATGCCAATCTTGATTAGGATTTTTTAAAACTGGAGATTCCATTTATGATTTTTTTGAATTTAATAAGGTGATCAATTTATTTTTAATATTGAGCTCTTCCCAAAGTATATCTAAATTATTAGAGTCAATTTTCTGGATATATGGAAATTCAGCAATAATAGGAAGACTACTAAATTCAGTTAATGTTTTTGGATTATCTAAGTGTTTTTTTCCGTTTATAACTAGACCTAGAATTTTAATATTTCTTTTTCTTAATGCCTCAATACTAAGAAGAGTGTGATTAAGAGTCCCAAGGCCGCTCTTGCATACAAGTATTACAGGGATATCCCATTTCTTGATTTGATCTATTTGCAAATAATTTCTTGTAATAGGGACCATTAAGCCCCCCGCTGTTTCTACAATTAAGGACCCATCGATATTTGGTAAATTTAATAGCTGAAAGTTTATAACTTTTTGATCTATTTCTGAAGCCCAATGAGGAGAAACAGGTTCTCTAAAGACATAAGCTTCATTGATTATTTTCGCTTTGTTCACTTTTGCAAGTCGTGCAACAGCTTGACTATCAGTCTCTGAACCAATTCCACTTTGAATAGGCTTCCAGTAAAAAGAATTTAATCCTCTTACAAAAAAAGAACTAATTAATGTCTTTCCGATATCAGTATCTGTCCCACATATAACAAATTGGGATTTATTCTTTATAGCGCTCATGATTTTTTTAATATTTCAATATTAATTTCCCATGTAAGGTTAACTGAATTAGTTGCAGTCTTAGGCCAAAACTTTTGTATTGCTTTTAATTCACATACTTTATTACGTTTACACTTGGTTGATTGAGCCCCCACGTTTACTATGCTTCTAAAAAGTTTATAAACATCTGGAAAGTTTTCTAAATATAAGTATTTATTTGAGAAGAATATTTCGTCAGAGCTGAAACTTTTGACTATATTTTTTGAAACAGGGAAAGTTAGGCCACTATATTCAATATTAGTTTCTAAGCAAGTTTGCCTCCATTCCGGGAATGAATTTATTGTGGGATATGAAATAATTAAATAACCACCAGATCTTAATTTGTTAAACCAATCTCTTATTACTTCTTCGGGATTGTCTAACCAGTGTATACAAAAGTTAGATGTCATTAGAGGACAGTTTCTAATTGATGGAGGTAAACCATTATTTAAATCCCATAAAATCTTTTTACTAGATTCCTTATTTTGAAGAAGCATTTTTTTGCTGAAATCAATTCGGCTAATATTTTTTGTAGAAAATTCTTTTTCTATTTCATCAGCTAATAAGCCAGTTCCTGAACCAAGATCTATCCATTCACCTTCTTGAATATTTAGATCTTTTAAGAAATAAACAATCTTATCAGCAAAATGCTTTTGAATATTTGAATAACTTAAATAATTTGCTGAAGCATTATTAAAGTTATTTTTAACTGTTTCATTCCAGATTTTATTTTTCACATTTATTATCCAGAGTTCTTTTGATGATTTGGTAAAAATTTAAATTAGTTAGACAATGCCCTTGATTATCTAATTCAATTAAAGTTGGCTTTTTAGTTAATGTTTTTTTTAATAATTCAATAAAGTCATCACTTGAATCTTGGTCAAGAATCAAATCGTTTTTAGAATTTATAATGATGATATTGCAATTTTTCTCAAAAGACTTTAAAGAATTTTTATCTGTATAAAGTTTTTTAAGGTCACTTAATAGAAGATTATGATTTAAACTGTCTAAGTTTTTATAAAACATAGTTTGGAAATTAATGCTCATATTATTGGGCAAAAAAGATCTACGTATAAATTCTTTTAACATAACCTCTGCTTCAAATAACATTATTTTTTTCTCCATTCTCTTAAGAGATCTATTAATTAAATTTCTTTTTTTGCTTGAGGGAAGAAAATTATTAAATGAATTTATAAAGACAACATGGGATGCTTCATCTAAAAGATTTTCTTGAATTAAATGGAAACCTAAAGAGTGACATAAAACCATCTTGATTTGATCGTTCAAATTGTTTTTTATAAATTTTGATTGTTTAACATTTTTTGAAAAATACCCTCTTTCATTATCTTGCCAATGCCATCCATTTTTTTGAAATTCAACTTTATAATTATCCCAGAAACTTTGATCTAAGCCCCAACCATGCTGAGTAATAACTTGGTTCATTTGAAAGCTTTTAAAACAGTAATAAAATTCTTTAGTATGTCTAGATTTAAATCTCTTCTGATTGTTAGCCTTATTCTTGATTCGTTCACGGGAACAGTAGGTGGTCTAATAGCAATAGCTAAAAAACCGTTTTTTTCAAGATGTTTTTGTAGAAGTATTGCCTTTTCTTCTTGTCCTACAATTATAGATAAGATTTGAGATTCTCCTTTAACTGGGTAACTAAAATTTTCAACAATTTCTTTTTTCCATTTTTGAGAAGACATCAATAAATTAATTCCCCATTCGTTGTTTTTTTTGATTTTTTGAAGCGATTTAAGTGCACCTGCAGATAAAGCTGGGGAAAGAGCAGTTGTATATCTAAATGCTCCACTTGTTTGAATAAGGTGTTCGCAAATTTTTGAGTTACAAGCTATAAAAGCTCCGCCGCTGCCAAATGATTTACCAAAGGTTCCTGTAAGCATTGTTATTTCATCAGACAAATCAAAACTTAAACCTTTGCCTTTAGGTCCTAAAATACCAATAGCATGAGCTTCATCGACTAATAATTCAACATTATATCTTTTACAGATTCCAGAAATTTCTTTAAGAGGAGCAATTGAACCTTCCATACTGTAAAGAGATTCAACAATGATAAGAATGGACTTATGCGTTGAATTAAATTTAAGAATTTTATTTTCTAAGTCTTTTAAATCATTATGTGCGAATCTTACCAGTTTTGATCCGGCAGCTTTTACTCCAACTAACAAAGAATTATGAATAAATTTATCTGCTATTACAATACTATTTCTGTTAGCTAAACCTTGTACGGCCGCAATATTAGCTTGGAACCCGCTTGGAAATAAAAGAACTTTTTCCTTATTAAGCCATTCTGCAAGTTGTGTCTCTAATAATATATGTACCGGTCTTGAGCCCGTTATGAATCTCGAACTACCTGAACCAAGTCCTTCAGATAAACTTATTTCATAAGAGGCTTTTATTACATCCTTATCTCTACTTAATCCCAAATAATCATTACTACATAAGTCAATAAGGTTATTTTGAACTTTATCTGGATTTAAACTTTGAAGTTCATATGGCTTTTGACCTAAAGCGAATGTTTTTAATTTACGGAGTCTATTTTTTGGGATTTCTACTTTATTCATTTTTAAACAATTTCAACTAATTGATTTTTATAAAATGATCTATATTTGCTATTAAAGTTTGCAAGGTGGTTATTGTTTATTAGTATCTATATAGATCATATCTTAAGAAGTTAACTCCTCTCCTCTTCAATCACAATTATTGCTTAATTTAGAGGAATATTTCCCATTCCCTCTAGATCCCTTCCAAATAGAAGCAATAAAAGCTATAAATAGTGGAAATTCTGTTGTTTTAACTGCTCCAACTGGCTCAGGTAAAACATTAATCGGGGAATTTGCTATTTATAGAGGCTTGTCCCATGAAAGTAGAGTTTTTTATACAACCCCTTTAAAAGCTTTATCAAATCAAAAGTTTAGAGATTTTATTAATCAATTTGGAGAGAAGAAAGTAGGTCTCTTAACAGGAGACATTAGTATAAACAGAGATGCTCCCATCTTAGTAATGACTACTGAGATTTTTAGGAATATGCTCTATGGAGAATTTGAAGAAGATGATGACCCTTTGGAAAATTTGGAATCTGTCATTCTTGATGAATGTCATTATATGAATGATCCGCAAAGAGGGACAGTTTGGGAAGAAACAATAATTCATTGTCCAAGTAGAGCTCAGATAATAGCTTTATCGGCAACTATCTCTAATGCAGACCAACTTCAAAATTGGATAGAAAAAGTTCATGGCCCTACAGTACTCGTGAACAGTAATAAAAGACCAGTTCCATTAGATTTTATTTTCTGCAGTGCAAAGGGACTCCATCCCCTTTTGAATAATAAGGGTAATGGGATTCATCCAAATTGTAAGATTTGGAGAGCACCAAAAGGGCAAAAAAAGAAAGGTAAAGTAGGCAGAATAATGCAACCAAAGGCTCCTCCTATTGCCTTTGTAATCTCTAAACTTGCAGAGAGAAATATGTTGCCAGCTATTTATTTTATTTTCAGTAGAAGAGGCTGTGATAAGGCTGTTGAATATATAAAGGATTTATCTTTAGTAAGTTATTCAGAAGCAAATTTGATATCTCAAAGATTAGATGTTTATCTGAAAAATAATGAAGAGGGTGTAAAAGATAAATTTCATTGTGAAGCTCTTAAACGAGGTATCTCTTCACATCATGCTGGTTTGCTACCAGCATGGAAAGAGTTAGTAGAGGAACTATTTCAGCAAGGATTGATAAAAGTTGTTTTTGCAACTGAAACTTTAGCTGCTGGTATTAATATGCCTGCAAGAACAACAGTAATTTCTACATTATCAAAAAGGAGTGACGAAGGACATAGATTATTATTTAGTAGTGAATTCTTGCAGATGTCAGGAAGAGCTGGAAGAAGAGGAAAGGATTTGCAGGGATATGTAGTAACCTTACAAACTAGATTTGAGGGAGCAAAAGAAGCAAGTACCTTGGCTATTAGTGAACCAAATCCACTAGTTAGTCAGTTCACGCCAAGCTACGGAATGGTTCTTAACCTTTTGCAAAATTATAGTTTAGATAAATCAAGAGAATTAATAAAAAGAAGTTTTGGGAGCTTTTTATATTTAGGAGAATCTTCAGAAGAGACGGCTAATCTTGATAATTTAGAAAGAGATTTAAAAGAACTAAAAAAAATAACTTCTAATATTTCATGGCAAGATTTCGATTCATACGAAAAATTGAAAAGTCGTTTAAAAGAAGAAAGAAGATTGTTAAAGATATTAGAAAAACAAGCAGCTGAAAAATTGTCAGAAGAAATCACTAATGCACTTACCTTTATTAAAGATGGAAGTTTAATTTCTATAAAAGCACCTCAAATAAATAGAAAAGTAGTTCCAGCTTTAATTTGTAAAAAAATATATGAATCAAAAAGAATTAAAAGTTTGCTCTGTTTAACAATTGATAATTTATTTATCCTTATAAAACCTTCTTACATAGTGAATATTTTTCCTGATTTAGAGGAGATTGAAATTTTGAAGCTTGAGGAACCCCAGATGAATTTCTCAGGAGAAGTTGTCAGGGGTGATAATGAATCACAAATTTTTGTAGATAAAATTTTTGAAATTTCTAAAAAATATGATTTAAGAACTCCTCAATATGATCTGACAACTGAAGTTTTGGTACAACAGAAATTAATTACTAATTTGGATGAAACAATAACTAATCAGCCTGCGCATAAATTTGGTGACTCTAAAAAATTAAAAAGATATAGAAAAAGGATTATCGAGATTGAGCAAGAGATAGTGATGAAAAATAATCTTATGGAAGAAAAAGAAAATCACAACTGGAAAAAATTTACTGATTTAATAAAAATTTTGAATCATTTTGGCTGTTTAAATGATTTAGAGCTTACCGAAGTAGGGCAATCAGTTGGCGCAATAAGAAGTGAAAATGAATTATGGGTGGGACTTGTTTTACTTAGTGGCTATTTAGATGATTTGGCCCCACCTGATTTAGCCGCAATAATTCAAGCAATTTGTGTGGATGTAAGAAGACCAAATCTTTGGTGTAATTTTAAGCCTTCCATAAAAGTTATAGATGTTTTTAACGACTTAGATAGCCTAAGAAAATTAGTAGCCTCAAAACAAAATAAGTTTAATATTAACACTCCAATTTTTTTAGAAACAGAGTTGACTGGGATAATTTCAGAATGGGCGAGTGGTAAAAAATGGAAAGAACTAATTTTTAATACTTCTCTAGATGAGGGGGATGTTGTAAGGATCTTAAGAAGGTCTATGGATGTTTTATCACAAATTCAATATTGCGTAGGAGTAAGTAATAAACTAAAAAACAAAGCAAAGTTAGCATTAAAAGCTATTAATAGATTTCCTGTTTCTGAATCTAATGATTTGTTAAAAGTCTCGGATAATATTAATCCAGCAACAAAAAGAATTGATAATAAATTCTAAAAGTAGTTTAATCAGATCATTTTATTAGTATTTATAGCATCCTCAAAATCATTAGCTGTTAAGTAACCTAACTTTAGTGTTGCTTCTTTTAAGTTAATTGATTCATTAAAGGCAAGATTCGCAATTTCTGCTGCTTTTTCATAACCTATTTTGGGAACCAATGCTGTTACAAGCATTAGTGAATTTTCAAGATTCTTTTTTATAGTTTTTGGGTTAGCTTGTATCCCTTCCACTAATTTCAGTCTAAAGTTACTTATTGCATTATTAAGTAATTTTATACTCGTCAGAATATTAAATCCAATTAGTGGCTTATATTCATTCATTTGTAAAGTACCGCTGGCATTAGCTATTGATACTGCGTATTCAAAACCCATTACTTGAGTGCATACCATTGATAATGCTTCACATTGGGTAGGATTAACTTTTCCAGGCATGATTGAGCTTCCCGGTTCATTCTGGGGAATTATTAACTCATAAATACCAGATCTAGGTCCTGAGGACAATATTTTAATATCATTAGAAATCTTAAATAGTGCACTTGCTAGGATTTTTATTTGACCCATTACTTGGGCTAATCGATCATGAGATGCCATTAAAGAGAAATGATTCTTTGATTTATAAAAAAACAGATTAGTATACTCTGTAATTGATTTTATAGATTCTTCTGGAAAATCTTTTGGACAGTTAATACCTGTACCAACGGCAGTACCACCTAGTGGTAAGAAACATAATTCATCAAGACTTAATATGAGAGCATCTTCAGCGTCTTTAAGTTGTTTTGACCATGCAGAAACTTCTTGACCAAGAGAAATTGGAACTGCATCTTGAAAATGAGTTCTACCTATTTTTATAAGATTTTTCCATTCATTACTCTTACTATCAAGAACCTTAGTAAGTTTTTTTATTGATGGAACTAATTTTTTAATTATTTCAGTAACAACAGATATCTGAATAGCCGCAGGAAAAGTATCATTTGTAGACTGCGATTTATTAACATCATCATTTGGATGAATAGGATGATGACTTCCAAGTTTTGAATTCGTTTTTAATGCAGCAATATTAGATATGACTTCATTTATATTCATATTTGTTTGCGTACCACTACCTGTCTGCCATATTTTTAAAGGGAATTGAGAATCGTGTTTCCCATCGAGTATTTCTGTGCAGGCTTCAATAATGAGATCTTTTTTTACATTATTTATTAAACCTAATTTAAAATTAGAAATTGCAGCTGCTTTTTTTATAACTGTAAGTGAATAAATTAATTCAATTGGAATTAACTCCTCACCAATAGAAAAATTTATGATTGATCTCTGCGTTTGGGCTCCCCACAAAGCCTCTGCAGGAACTTTAATCTGTCCCATACTATCTTTTTCAAATCTAAAGTTCTTGGTCATCAATAAAACTGTGGTTAAACTTCAAATAATATTTGGGGATTTAAATACTTAACTTTTCCCATATTACATTTAAATTGTTCAGATGAATTGAGGGGTCAAAGCATTCCTTCAAATCATTCTCAGTAACTAATGCCATTATCTCTTGGTCTCCCTCGATATTCTCCTTGAAATTACCATTCTCATTATTCCAAGCTTGATGAGCACTTTTTTGCACCAAGCTATAAGCCTTTTCCCTAGACATACCCTTTTCAACAAGTAAAAGTAAAACTTTCTGACTAAAAATTACTCCTCCATATATATTTAAATTCTTGAGCATATTGTCTGGATACACTTTTAAATTATTTATTATTTCTTTCATTTCTCTAAGCATAAAATGTAGGCATATAGATACATCGGGTAACATGATACGCTCATTAGAACTATGGCTAATATCTCTCTCGTGCCAAAGTGGAACATTTTCAAGAGCTGTTACAACATAACTTCTTAAAATTCTAGATAAACCGCTAACCCTTTCACTTCGAATAGGATTTCTTTTGTGAGGCATAGCTGAGCTTCCTTTTTGCCCTTTTGAGAATCCTTCTTCAACTTCTAAAACATCTGTTCTCTGAAGGTTCCTTATCTCAGTTGCAAATCTATCAAGTGAAGCTCCTACTAGCGCGATTGTTTGAACATATTCAGCATGTCTATCTCTTGATATAACCTGAGTACTTGCTGTATCTGGTTTTAAGCTCAGCAAATCACAAGTTATTTTTTCTATTTCTGGGTTTGTATTAGCGTAAGTGCCCATCGCTCCACTTATTTGTCCAATGGAAATAGATTCTTTAAGGATTAATAATCTTTTTTTATCTCTTAGTATTTCTGCTAACCATCCTGCCAATTTAAACCCAAACGAAATAGGCTCTCCGTGAATTGCATGCGATCTCCCAATCATTAAAGTATTTTTGTGCTGTCTCGCTAATGATCTGACTTCATTTTCAAGTTTTTCAATTTCCTCTAATAACAATTCGCAGGAATCTTTTAGTTGTAAAGATAGCCCAGTATCGAGGACATCACTACTAGTCATCCCAACATGAATATATCTTCCGGAATCTCCAACATGTTCATTGATATTTGTTAGAAATGCTATTACATCATGTTTTACTTCTCTCTCAATTTCTTTAATTCTTGATTCTTCAAATTTTGCATTTAAACGAATCTCTTTTAGCGCATCTTCAGGCATTTTTCCAAGAGAACAATTTGCCTCACAAGCTGCAATTTCAACTTTAAGCCAACTCTGGAATTTTGCATTTTCAGTCCAGATTCTTCCCATTTCGGGTAATGTGTAACGTTCAATCACAATTTTTAAACATCTTCAATTTCAACTTTATAACTAAAATCTCATAATTGCTCTATACGTTAAAGATCTACTTGCCATTGAACATATTTGGATAAGTATTATTGTCTTATATAAAAGCTTTTGTATTTGTAAATATCAATTCATTTTGAAAAGTGCCTAAACCCTGCGACTGCATTATCTTTATAAATAGTAAGTATTTTGTTTTTAATAAAATTTTAAATTAGCATTATGTTTCAAAAATATAATCTGAAAATAGCCAGTAGTTTTTTATTAAAATTCCTTTTTTAGAATAAATGATTAAAAAAAGTAGGTTAGATATTTATCTTCTGTACAAAGGTTTATGTGAGACTCGTCAGAAAGCTCAGGGTCTAATTCTTGCAGGAAAGGTTAAAGATATCAATGGTAAGATTTTCGATAAACCTGGTCAACAAGTTTTAATAGGAACTGAATTTATTATTGAATCTGAACCTCAATTTGTATCTAGAGGAGGAGAAAAATTACTGGAGGCTTTCCAAAAACTAAACATTAACGTGCAAGATAGAATTTGTATAGATGCAGGAATTTCTACTGGAGGATTTACTGATTGCTTATTGCAACAAGGAGCAAAAATGGTTTATGGGATAGATGTGGGTTATGGACAAACGGCTTGGAAAATACGGAAAAATCCGAAAGTGAAACTCTTTGAAAGAACAAATATTAGGAATTTAAAGCCTTTAGATATTTATTCTGAAGAAAGTTTATTACCAAATTTTGTTGTAGCGGATTTGTCTTTTATTTCACTAAAGTTAGTTTTCCAACCTATTAATAATTTATTATCAGGAGATTCTATAGAAGGAATATTTCTTATTAAACCTCAATTTGAGGTAGGAAAAGATCGAGTAAGTAGAGGGGGTGTTGTAAGAAAGGCTGCGTATCATATTGAGGCTATAGAGTCAGTTATTAATGCAGCAGAACAATTGCAATGGAATATCCAAGGTCTAGTAGCTTCGCCATTAGTTGGGCCTGCAGGAAATCATGAATATCTAGCTTGGATGTCTAAAGTTGGGATGTCTAATCCAATAATAAATAGCGATTTTATAGAAAATTTAGTAGAAGCAACTCTTTAATTAAAGGGCTTCTTTATCGGTATCTCCGGTTCTAATTCTTACAACAGAATCAATAGATGATATAAATATTTTCCCATCTCCAATTTCGCCTGTTTTTGCAGCTTCGGCAATTGCTTCTATTACTGAACTAACTTTTTCATTTTCTACTACAACTTCTACTTTAAGTTTCTGAAGAAATTCAACTGTAAATTCTGAACCTCTATACCTTTCTACCTGACCTTTTTGTCTTCCAAATCCCCTGACTTCACTTACAGTCATGCCAACAATTCCAGAATTTACTAATGCAATTTTTACATCTTCCAATTTAAATGGACGAATGATTGCCTCAATTTTCTTCATGTTTTTATCTTGTATATATTGATTTTAATTCTTTTTCTGAAAAACATCTAGCATTGAAACTCCAGAAGATGATTTGATCTTTAGACCCGCGCTAATTGCATCCTTAACTAATAACTTAGAGTTTTCTTTTGAAATTATTACTTGATTATTTGATAACGCCTCCCATTGATTATCTTCAAAATGCGTCTGGAGCCATAACATTCCAATAACACTAGTGGGCTTAAGAGATTTATTTGAATTATTATCTATATTTACCAAACAGATGTCCATAAATTTTTTGAAACTAGATATATATAAGCCTTTTTAATAACTCTAGGATTGTTACAGTTGATACAAAATCAATTTTTATATCCTTTGACTTATTGATTTGTAATACTTAAGTAAGGTTTTAATTTTGCGAATTATTAGCTTTTTATATAGTTTTAGTAAAGATAATTTTGAAAAAATGAGTAAAGCTAATTTACATGATTCGACTAATAAGCCTTTATACGGTGAACGACTAATAGAGGAATCAAATATTATTTGTTTTGAAAATCCAAATAAAAAAAGAATTTATGAAATTTCAATCGAATTACCTGAATTTACTTGTAAGTGCCCATTTTCTGGTTATCCAGATTTTGCAAGATTAAATATCTTTTATCAACCTAATATGAAAGTATACGAGTTGAAATCCTTAAAACTTTATATTAATAAGTTTAGAGATCTCAAAATATCACATGAAGAAGTAGTAAATAGAATTATGGATGATCTTTTAAATGCAGCATTGCCACACTGGATTCATTTAAATGCTGATTTTAATCCTAGAGGAAACGTTTCTATGAAATTAGATATTTACAGTGGACAGAAAAGAAGCTAATTATTCTTGATCTTATCTGATAATTCTAGAAATTCCCTCTTAAAACCTAAAAGATTTCTATTACTTAAACCGCCAATAAATAATTTATTTGAATTTTCATTAAATAAAATCCATATTTGGTTTGTGGGAATAAGACTAAATATTGTTCCCAAAATTATTAAAGTAAAAGATAAATAAATAAATGGAATTGAAGGATCATTTTTAATAATTAAACCACTACTAGGAATTATTTTTTTTAAAGTTAATTTTGAAGAATTAATTTCTAATGGATTATTATTTAAGTATAGATTCTTATCAGAAAAATCTTCTACATTTGAGACTTTAAGTGGACCATTTTCATTATCAATAGTTAAAAGATAATTTTTTTTATTTTCTCTACCCAATTCAATTAAAAGTCCCCATATTTGATCTCCTATCTCAGGAATAGGCTTTAGTTGGAGTTGGTAAAGAACATTATCAATTTCAACAACAATATTTGAAACAGACCAATCTGCCTGATAAATAGTTAAACCTTTGAATCTGATGGGTTTATTTACTTGAGTTGTTTTTATTTCATTCAAACTTTGTTCTTTCGAAAAAAATTCTAAATTTGAAATAAATTGCTTT
>QCVU01000032.1 GCA_003210275.1 Prochlorococcus sp. AG-686-M10 | reverse complement strand
AACTATATTTTCTTTTTCATTCTTTTCTAGAAGACTTGTCAAATGTATTTCTAACCATAGTCTTGGATTATCGCTTGTTTTGATTTGATAATCAACATTCTTAAGCTTGTTATGCCATTCAATTATCCTATTCTTAGTAATGTTATGAGAAAATTTATTTAATTCATTTTGAAAGTCAATAGATGTATAGTATATATCTGAATAATTATTATTTAAAGTTTTAAGTAATAGGTCTCTAGTAATATTTAATAATCCAACTAATATCTCATGTGGTTCATTTCCTGCATCGTATAAGTTATTACAACTAATTAATAATGACTCTGGCTCATTATTAATTAATGCATTGATTAAATTAGTTAAATCATTCTCGGATACTTCTCCAAGCAAGTTTTGAACATTTTTAGTAGTTACGCCATTAGGAAGAAGACTTAATTGATCTAGTAAACTTTGTGCATCTCGCATTCCTCCATTAGATCTTTTTGCAATTAGTTTTAGCGCTTGATCTTCAAATTTTATTGATTCTTTATTTGCTATGTCTGAAAGGTTGTGGAAAATAGTATTTGAGCTGATTCTTTTAAAATCGAATTTTTGACATCTACTTTGAATAGTATTTATAACTCTTTCAGGATTTGTAGTTGCAAGAATAAAAACAACTCTTTCAGGAGGTTCTTCAATAGTTTTTAGTAAAGCATTTGATGCGGCTGTAGAAAGCATATGACATTCATCGATAACATATACTTTCCATCTAGCTTGAGTGGGGGCAAATCTTGCTCTATCTATTATTTCTCGTATATTTTCAACTCCAGTATTAGATGCGGCATCAATTTCAATAATATCTAGGGCATTACCATCCGCAATTTGTATGCATAATTCGCATTTGCCACATGGATTTGGTGTAGGTTGTTCAGATGATAGACAGTTTAATGACTTTGCAAATATTCTCGCACTTGATGTCTTCCCAGTCCCTCTAGGTCCATTAAAAAGATAGGCAGGCGCAATTTTCTGAGATATTAATGCTTGTTTAAGAGTGATTGATATAAATTCTTGACCAACGAGCTCATCAAGCTTACGAGGCCTGTATTTCTGATGAAAAGGTTTATGTATATTAAGCATTTATTATTCTTAATTAAATGATTAAGGTTGAATTTTTGGACACTATAACCTTAATTCTTATGCAGATTCTTTAATAATCCTATGAGATCCTGAAGGAAGTTTAACAATTTTCGATAAGAACAGGTTGTCTACCATTTTTTTCGTAATGGTGAACTCTTTTACTTCTGTTTGTGATGGAAGTGTATACATTAAATCAAGCATTAATTCTTCAATTATTGATCTAAGAGCTCTAGCACCTGTTTTTCTTTTAAAAGCTTCATTAGCAATTGCTTTCACAGATTCTGCTTCGAAATTTAATTCAACGTTATCCATACTTAATAAAGTTTTAAATTGCTTGACTAATGCATCTCTTGGCTCCGTCAGAATCGATTCAAGAGTTTCTTTAGTAAGACGATCTAATATTGCGCATACAGGAATTCTTCCGATGAATTCTGGAATCAATCCATATTTGACTAAATCATCTAGTTCCAAACTCTTGAGAGCATCTCGGGAATCAACTATTTTTTTTGCATTTACTTTACTTTCATCAGGGTTAGTAGCAAATCCAATTGAGTGTTTCCCTAAACGTTTTTGAACAATATCCTCTAAACCTATAAATGCACCTCCACATATAAATAAAATCTGGCTTGTATCGATTTGAATGCAGTCATGGTTAGGGTGTTTTCTTCCTCCTTGTGGTGGAACATTGGCAATTGTTCCTTCAAGCATTTTTAATAATGCCTGTTGAACTCCTTCTCCGGATACATCTCTAGTAATTGATGGATTTTCACTCTTTCTAGCGATCTTGTCTATCTCATCAATGTATATGATCCCCTTTTGAGCTAAATCCACATTCATTTCTGACTTTTGTAGAAGTCTCAATAAGATATTTTCAACATCCTCGCCAACATATCCAGCCTCAGTCAGACTTGTTGCGTCAGCTACTGCAAAAGGAACATCAAGAAATTCAGCTAAAGTTTGTGCTAATAACGTTTTACCACTCCCAGTTGGCCCAATTAGTAAGATGTTTGATTTTTGTAGTTTAGTTGCTTGCAAATCATTAGAATTATCTTCTTTATTTTCTTCTTTTAATCTCCAAGCTAGTCTTTTATAATGATTATAAACAGCAACTGAAAGTATTTTTTTTGCGGATTCTTGACCAACAACTTGGTTATCAAGAAAAGTTTTTATTTCAAGTGGTTTTGGGATAGAAGTTAATTCTAAAGTAATAGATTTATCAGGATGATTAGTTGGTAATTTTTTCTTTACTTGTGGGGAGTTATTTAGTTTTGCTTGAGTATCAATTAATTCTTCATCGAGAATTTCATTACAAAGGTCTATGCATTCGTCACAAATGTAAACTCCCGGACCAGCTATAAGTTTTCTAACTTGATCTTGTGATTTTCCACAAAATGAACATTTTAGATGGGCGTCAAATTTAGCCATCGATTATCAAAGCTTGTATAGAATAAAAAAGATTAAATATCCCTTACTTATTAGGATTGCTTATAAAATTGGATTCGTCATCATATTCTTAAAATATTCCTTATTACTTGTCATTTTTTATGACTTTATCAATTAATCCATATTCAACTGCTTCTGCAGGTGATAGAAAATAGTCTCTTTCAGTATCTTCATTAATTTTTTCTAAAGATTGACCTGTATGTTCCGCCAAAAGAGAATTTAATGTTTTTTTGAGAAAAAGTATTTCTTTTGCTTGTATCTCAATTTCAACTGCCTGCCCTTGAGCGCCTCCAAGAGGCTGGTGAATCATTATTCTTGAGTTAGGTAAGGCTAATCTTTTCCCTTTTGCTCCTCCACTAAGCAGGAATGCACCCATACTTGCAGCCACACCGAAACAGATTGTTACAACGTCTGGAGAGATTTGCTGCATCGTATCGTATATAGCTAATCCAGCAGTAATAGAACCACCGGGAGAGTTAATATATATTTGTATGTCTTTGTCAGGATCCTCGGCTTCTAGAAATAATAATTGTGCAACTAGTGAATCTGATACTTGATCATTAATCCCCGTACCTAAAAATATTATCCTTTCCCTTAATAATCTTGAATAAATATCAAATGCTCTTTCTCCTCTTCCTGATTGTTCGACCACAGTAGGGACAGCAGATTTAATGTTATCAATAACCTCACGAGAAATTATTGAGCTTTGCGTTAAATGTTTTTTTTCAGAATACACTTAGTTAATCTCTTTCTATATCTAATTTAAGGGTTTTTTTGTTGATTAGTTAAATTTTTTATAAATTAATTTTTTTCTTTTTTATTTACCTTCGGTTTACTTTTAGTTTGAACTCCTGTTTTTGTAGTTGATTTTGTAGTTGATTTTGTAGTTGATTTTGTAGTTGATTTTGTAGTTGATTTTGTTGTTTTTTCACTTATTTCTTTTACTTCTGAATTTTCTTCAAGCCAATTGATTAACTTTTCTTGTAGGAGATCGTTACGTACTACATTTTTTAATTTCTTAATGTCAATTTGTTTTGATGATTTAGAAATTTCATCCTCATATTCCTTCATTTTTTGATCTATTTCTATATCATCCACTGTAATATTTTCTATTTCTGATAATGCTTTTAAAGCTAAATTTCTTTGAACATTTTTTTCAGCTTGAGGACGAGTTGATTCGGCTAAAGATTTCACTAATTCTGGAGTAAAAGTTGATTTAATATCCATGCCTTGTTGAGCAAATCTTTGTGCTGTTTGTTCAATATTATTTTTAACTTCAATATCAATCATTGCTTTTGGAATTTCGGCATCTAATTCTTTGGATAGCGCATCCATTAAAGCTTCAATTTTGATATTTTTTTGAGTATTATCAAAATTCTCTTTTAGTTGTTTTTCTATATCTTTTTTTAGTTCTTTTAATGAATCTTTATTTCCAGATTGTTTTGCGAAATCATCATTAAGTTCAGGTAATTCTTTTTCTTTAAGATCTTTGAGTGTTACTTCAAAGATCGCTTCTTTACCTCTGGAATCTTCATGAGAATAGTCTTCAGGAAATTTTAGATTAAGAGTTTTATTATTATCGATTTTCATACCAACAATTCCCTCAACGAAGCCAGGAATCATTTTGTTCTTTTCTAATTCAAGATCCATTGAATCACTAGATCCCCCATCAATTTCTTTTTTGGAATCTTTGTAAATACCTTTAAAACTAACTACCGCAATGTCTCCTAACCTAGCAGGCCTGTTATTAACTGGAATAATATTTGCTAATTGATTTCTTGATTTTTCTAAAGCTTCATCTATGGATTTGGGGTCAAATTTACTTTTTGTAATCTCAACTGATAGTCCTTTTGATTTTTTTAACTTTAATTTTGGTGCAACATCAGTTTGTAGAGTAATTTTTAAAGGTTTTTCCGGACTGAAATTCTTCAGTAATGATTCGAATCCATCAACTAATTCTGGTTCACTTAGTGGCTCTATTGATTCCATCGTTAAAGCCTCATTCCAAGATTTATCAATTATTTTTTCTAGTGCAGAGGCATGTAGTTGAGTAATGCCGATTCTTTGTATTAATACTTGTTTTGGAATTTTGCCAAGCCTAAATCCAGGGATTTTGGCTGAACGACTAATTGAATTTATTGTTTCATTTACGCATGATTTGCATGTATTAGATGGTATTTCTAATTCAAGTGCAATTCTACTTTGAGGAAGTGCGGTTGTTTTTACTATTAATGCTTCTTTAATCATGTTTGAGTTTTTAAAATTATTACAATAAGCAGAAACTTAATTATTCCACATTAAGTGATTTCCTTGAAGTTAACTTTTTTGATACAGTAAGAAAAATATTAAATTTCATAATTTTTTAATTTGTATAGTGAGAAAATCTCCATTTTTGCCAAATAGACCTTTAAAAGTAGCTATTTTAGGCTCTTCAGGTGCTGTTGGATCTGAACTACTTAAAATTCTTGAAGAAAGAGATTTTCCTATCTCGGAGTTAGTTTTACTTTCATCTCAGCGGTCAGAAGGAAAAATAATAAAATGGAAAGGAGAAGAAATTGTTACTAAAAAAGCTTCTAAAGAAGAATTTTTAAATGTCGATTTAGTCCTTGCATCTGCTGGTGGAAATATTTCAAAGCAATGGTTATCAACAGTGAAAGATCAAAACGCTGTACTAATTGATAATTCAAGTGCGTTCAGATTAGAAAATGATGTTCCTCTTGTCGTTCCTGAAGTCAATCCCTGTGATGCTTTAAAGCATAATGGTGTTATCGCTAATCCGAATTGCACAACTATACTGTTGACTTTAGTTTTAGCTCCTTTGAATAATATGTCGCGGATTAAAAGAGTAATCGTTTCAACTTATCAATCGGTAAGTGGTGCAGGGCAATTAGCAATGGAAGAATTACAGTTTTTAACTAAGAAATATTTGCAAGGAGATCCAAAAGAAAGTGAAGTTTTACCATATTCATTAGCTTTTAATCTGTTTCTACATAATTCACCAATGCTTTCAAATAATTACTGCGAAGAAGAGATGAAAATGACAAATGAAACTCGCAAAATACTTAATATTACTGATTTAAAACTTTCTTCAACATGCGTTCGAGTCCCAGTGCTTAGGGCCCATTCTGAATCAGTTAATATCGAATTTGAGGATATTATCGAACCTTCATATGCTATTGATCAATTAAAAAAAGCTAAAGGTTTAGAAATAATTGAAGATTATGAAAAAAATAGGTTCCCAATGCCAAATGATGTAATGGGAAAAGATAATATCGCCGTAGGAAGAATAAGAACTGATATTAGTAATTCAAATGGATTAGAATTATGGTTATGTGGAGATCAAATAAGGAAAGGAGCAGCACTTAATGCTGTTCAAATAGCTGAACTATTAATTGCAAAAAAATGATTCCCAACAATACTAAATCTTCTGATCCATTATTTGGAAGAATTTTGACTGCTATGGTTACTCCATTTAAAGAAAATGGTGAGGTAGATTATGAATTGGCTATTAAACTTTCTAATCACCTTTGTGAAAATGGATCTGATGGAATTGTACTTTGTGGGACAACAGGAGAGTCTCCAACTCTTTCATGGGCTGAACAGCATAATTTGTTTGTTGCAGTAAAAGGTTCTTTAAATTCTAGATCTAAAGTCATTGTTGGTACAGGCAGTAACTGTACAAGTGAGGCTATAGAAGCCACTAAAAAAGCTTATGAATTTGGAGCGGATGGCGCTTTGGTTGTTGTTCCTTATTACAATAAGCCCCCTCAAGAAGGTCTTTATAACCACTTTAGTTCTATAGCTACTGAAGCTAGTGATTTACCTTTAATGTTGTATAACATCCCTGGAAGAACTGGTTGTAATTTATTACCTACGACTGTAAATAAACTTATGGATTTCCCAAATATTCTCAGCATTAAAGCGGCAAGCGGTAGAATAGAGGAAGTGACAGAGTTAAGGGCAGCATGCGGCTCTAACCTATATATATATAGTGGCGATGATTCATTATTGCTTCCTATGTTATCTGTTGGTGCTGTTGGTGTAGTAAGCGTTGCGAGCCACATTGTTGGGTTGCAGCTAAAAATGATGATTGAATCATTTCACAAAGGAGAAGTCTCTATTGCTCTTGATATTCATGAAAGATTGCAACCACTTTTTAAAGCACTCTTTGAAACGACAAATCCAATTCCAATCAAAGCAGCTCTAGAACTAAAAGGTTGGCAAGTTGGTTCTCCTAGAAATCCATTAACACCTCTTATTAAAGAAAAGAAAGAAAACTTATTTCAGGTAATTCAAAATCTGTCTTTGTAAATACTCTTTTTAACGCTTTAATAAAGTTACTTTGAATAAAATAACCACAATTCTCGATTGTTAAAATACTCTAATTATGAATTCAAATCAAATCAAATCAAATAATAATCACACCTCATCTAAAACAAAAAGATCAAATGAACCTGCTTTAAAAATTATTCCTTTAGGTGGGCTGCATGAAATAGGAAAAAACACATGTGTTTTTGAATACGAGGATGACATTATTTTGATAGATGGCGGACTAGCTTTCCCCAGTGATGGTATGCATGGTGTGAATGTTGTTATGCCTGATACATCCTATTTACAAGCAAACTTAAATAGATTTCGTGGAATGATTGTAACTCATGGGCACGAGGATCATATTGGTGGAATTTCTCATCATTTAAAGAAATTTAATATTCCTGTGATTTATGGCCCACCTTTAGCCATCTCAATGCTTAAAGGAAAAATGGAAGAAGCTGGTGTGGCTGATAGGACAACAACGCAGTCTATAGAACCAAGGCAGGTTGTCAGACTCGGTCAGCATTTTTCATTGGAATTCATACGTAATACTCACTCTATTGGCGATAGTTTTTCTCTGGCTCTAACAACTCCAGTAGGTGTTGTTTTCTTTACTGGAGACTTTAAATTTGATCATCTTCCACCTGATAAAAAACATGCTGACATTGAAAGAATGGCATTTTATGGAGAGAAGGGAGTCCTTTGCTTACTCTCAGACTCTACAAATTCTGAGGTAAAGGGTTTTGTTCCTTCAGAAATTTCTGTTTTTCCAAATTTAGATCGAATAATATCTGAAGCTAAAGGTAGAGTGATGCTTACCACTTTTGCTAGTTCAACTCATAGGGTTGCCATGGTGATCCAATTAGCAATGAAGCATGGACGTAAAATCGGATTAATGGGCAGATCTATGCTAAATGTCGTGGGTAAATGTCGTGAATTAGGTTACATAAGTTGTCCTGACAATCTTTTTTTTCCAATTAAAAGCATAAGAGATTTACCGGATAGAGAAACTCTGCTCTTAATGACAGGTAGTCAAGGAGAGATAATGGCTGCATTAAGTAGAATAGGAAGAGATGAACATCCTCACGTTAAACTCAAAACTACTGATACGGTTATTTTCTCTTCCAGTCCAATTCCTGGAAATACAATTTCTGTAGCTCATAGTATTGATAGATTAATTAAATTAGGAGCTAAAGTTATTTATGGTAAAGAACATGGAATTCATGTTTCTGGCCATGGATGTAGAGATGATCAAAGATTGATGCTGGCATTAATTAAACCAAAGTTTTTTGTACCTGTACATGGTGAATATAGAATGCAGGTTCTGCATGGTAAAACTGCTGAAACGATGGGCGTAGACCCTAATAATATCCTTATCCTTGATAACGGAGATACAATTGAACTGAGAGCTGATTCAATGATTCAAGGAGATCCAGTAAAGTCTGGAATTGAAATGTTGGATAATACGAGAACTTGTGTAGTAGATGCAAGAGCATTAAAAGAGAGACAGCAGTTAGCAGATGATGGAATAGTTACTGTTTTAGCTCCTATAAGCACAGATGGTAATATGGTTGCGCCACCAAGAGTAAGTTTGAGAGGCGTAGTAATTTCAGCTGATCCAAGAAAAATGTCGATGTGGACAGAAAGGGAGATTAATTGGGTATTAGAAAACCGTTGGAAACAATTATCAAGACAAACTAGTCCAAATAATTTTGAAGTTGATTGGATTGGGGTCCAAAGAGAGATTGAAAATGGTTTAACTAGAAGAATGCGAAGAGAATTACAAGTAGAGCCATTAATTCTATGCTTAGCTCAACCTGCACCAAGCGGAACCCGAGCTTATAAACCTCAAATAGTTAATGAGCAAAATCAGCATCCCAAAAATAAACATTATCCAAATGTTAATAATCAAAATATAAACCGCAATCAAAATAATTATAAAAATAATCCATCTACTAAAAATACAAAGCAAGTCAAGAATAATCAATCTGTAAAAGATTCTGTTACGACTCCAGTAGTTAAGACAGAAGAGATACCTGCTGGAAGGACTAGAAGAAGAAGATCAGCAGTATCATCCTAATTTTTTTCAAGATTTATATAACCTTTATCCCAAACAATCTTTAATCCATCTGGTAGATTTATTTGGCCTCTATCTTTTTCAAATATCGCGGAGGCTAAATTAGTTATATTTTTTGAGCTTAATTGTTTTTTGCAATCCCTTTTTAAAAAAGTATTTAATATGGTACATCTTGCTTCAATGCATAAGCTATTTAATAATTTTCTTTTTAGACCAAGTGCATCTTTACAAGATATGAAGGCAAGCTGACTAAGGTCGTTTTGCTCATTCTTATAATTACTCATTTTTTCTGCAAAACTATTTATCCTCTTGGAACAACCAGGATATATAGTTTCTAAAATTGGAATAATTTTTTTTCTGACTAAATTTCTCTTAATTTTTAAATCGCAGTTAGTTGGGTCTTCCCAAATAGGAATGTTCTGAAGCTTGCAAAATTCCTTGGTATCTTGTCTGCTAAATATTAATAATGGTCTTATTAAAAATATGTTATTTTCAAGTAATCTTTTTTTGTCGATATAGCTTAGTCCTGCATAATTGCTTCCTCTAGCTAAATTTAGTAAAAAAGTTTCTGCATTATCAGTATTCGTGTGCCCAGTTAATAAGTAAATATCAGTTTCTTTTTGGTTTTCAATAAATAAATGATTTGCCCTTTCAATTAATTTCTTATATCTCCAATCTCGCGCTTTTTCTTCAGAAGAAATATTTTTTTTATTAGCTCTATCAGAAAAAAATGAAATATTTTTTTTATTACAGTAACTTTTTAAGTCAAGTGCATATGTTTCAGATTTTTCATGCCATTGATGATCTCCATGCCAAACATTCACAAACCAATTATGTTGAGTTTTCATATCGTTGATAAGGTTCAATAAAGTCATCGAATCTTGTCCCCCTGAAACTGCTATTAATAGATTTACCCCATCTGGAATTAATGTTTTATTGCCTAAAATCTGTTTGTGCAGGAGATGATGCCAGGATGTCCAATTTTTTTGAATTGAATTTTCATTAGACATATTGTTTAACTCAGATAATATTTTAAAAAAAATACACTGTTTTAATAAAACAATGTCACAATCAGGTAATAAATTCATCAAGTCTATGAGTCTGATTCATCTTTTGCCACAAAAAATTCAAGAAGAGCTTAGCCGTAAATCTTTACTCAAAGTTATTTCAGGATTAAGTAATTTTGAGATCAAATCTGTTAAGAAAATTTCAGAAGCAGCTTTTGTGGGAGGAGCTGATTTAATTGATATGGCTTGTAAACCTGAATTAGTTGAATCCGCGATTGAGATATCATCATTACCAATTTGCGTAAGTTCTGTAGAGCCTAAATTATTTATAAATTCAGTTAAAGCAGGAGCTTCTTTAATCGAAATAGGCAATTACGATAGTTTTTATGATAAAGGAATTACTTTCTCGGAGGAGAAAATTTTAAATCTCACAAAAGAAACTAAAGATTTTTTACCTAATATTCCTTTATCGGTGACAGTTCCTCATACTATGCCCATCGATAAGCAAGTTGATCTTGCAGTAAAATTAGTTTTTGAAGGTGCTGATATCATTCAAACTGAAGGAGGTAAAAGTTCTAATCCATATAATTCAGGAATTCAAGGATTATTGGAAAAGTCAGTCCCTACATTGGCGGCAACTTATGCAATATTTAAGGAATTTGAGAAACAGTCCCTTAGCATTCCAATTATGAGTGCTTCCGGTCTAAGCGAGGTAACATGTCCTTTGGCAATATCATGTGGAGCTTCCGCCGTTGGAGTTGGATCTGCAGTTAATAATTTAGATGATTTAATATCAATGATTGCTGTAGTTAGAGGCTTAAAAGAATCTTTGAAAAATTCAATGATTAAAGAAAAAATTTCCTAAGATATAAAAATCTTAAGCTATTAGCTGAATGAATAACTATAAGCTTCAAGCACCCTATGAACCAAATGGTGATCAACCTAAAGCCATCAAGAAGTTAGTTCAAGGAGTTAATAGTGGTAAAGAGTTTCAAACTCTTTTGGGGGCAACAGGGACTGGAAAAACTTTTACTATTGCTAATGTAATCGAGCAAACAGGAAGACCAGCACTTATTCTCGCTCATAATAAAACTTTAGCAGCTCAATTATGTAATGAATTAAGGCAGTTTTTCCCTAAAAATGCAGTTGAATACTTCATTTCTTACTATGACTATTATCAGCCTGAGGCTTATGTACCAGTAAGTGATACATACATAGCAAAAACTGCTTCAATTAATGAAGAGATTGACATGCTTAGGCATTCAGCTACAAGATCATTATTCGAGAGGCAAGATGTAATTGTTGTTGCCTCTATTAGTTGTATTTATGGTCTAGGAATACCAAGTGAATATTTAAAAGCTGCTGTTAAATTTGCAGTTGGAGAATCTATAGATTTACGTTCTTCTCTAAGAGCATTAGTGGATAATCAATATACAAGAAACGATGTGGAAATTAGTAGAGGTAGATTTAGAATTAAGGGAGATGTATTAGAAATTGGACCAGCTTATGAAGATAGATTGATTAGAATTGAATTATTTGGAGATGAGATTGAGGCTATTAGATTTGTTGATCCATTAACTGGAGAGATTCTTGAGAGTCTTGATCAAGTGAGTGTTTACCCAGCTAAGCATTTTGTTACGCCAAAAGAGAGATTAAAGGCTGCCATTAGTGCTATCAGAAGTGAATTAAAAGAACAACTCGATAAATTTGCCTATGAAGGAAAGTTGTTGGAGGCGCAGCGTTTAGAACAACGTACAAAATATGATTTAGAAATGCTTAGAGAAGTTGGATACTGTAATGGGGTTGAAAATTATGCACGGCATTTAGCTGGGAGAGAAGAAGGAACTCCTCCAGAATGTTTGATAGATTATTTCCCAAAAGATTGGTTATTAGTAGTCGATGAAAGTCATGTAACGTGCCCTCAATTACATGCAATGTATAACGGAGACCAAGCTAGAAAAAAGGTATTGATAGATCATGGTTTTAGGTTGCCTAGTGCTGCAGATAATAGACCTTTAAAATGTGAAGAATTTTGGGAAAAATCTAGACAGACATTGTTTATTAGTGCAACCCCTGGCCAATGGGAGTTGGATCAATGCGAAGGCCATTTTATTGAACAAGTTATTAGGCCGACAGGTGTTTTAGATCCGGTCATTGATGTAAGGCCTAGTGATGGACAAATAGATGATCTTTTATCAGAAATAAGAGTTAGAGCTAAAAAGAATCAAAGAGTACTTGTTACAACTCTTACAAAAAGGATGGCAGAAGATCTTACCGATTTTTTATCGGATAATAAAGTTAGAGTGAGATATTTGCATTCTGAAATTCATTCGATTGAAAGGATAGAGATTATTCAAGATCTTAGGCTGGGTGAATATGATGTACTGGTTGGAGTGAATTTGCTAAGGGAAGGACTTGATCTGCCTGAAGTTTCTCTAGTTGCTATTTTAGATGCAGATAAAGAGGGTTTTTTGAGAGCAGAGCGTTCGCTTATTCAAACTATTGGAAGAGCGGCAAGACATGTTGAGGGAGTTGCTTTGCTTTATGCCGATAACTTTACTAAATCAATGAAAAGAGCGATATCTGAAACTGATAGAAGAAGAACTATCCAAAAAAAATATAATGAGATCAATGGTATTACTCCAAAACCTGCAGGTAAGAAAATAGAAAATTCAATATTATCTTTTTTAGAGCTTTCCCGAAAATTAGATAACGGAGGATTATCTAAAGATCTTATAAATATTGTTAGTAATAAAACAGACGAAATTTTAAATGCTAAAGATAATCTATGTTTACTGGATGAGATGCCTAGTTTAATTGACAAATTAGAAAAAAAAATGAAAGATGCAGCAAAAGAACTAAATTTTGAAGAGGCAGCAAACCTGAGAGATAGAATTAAGAAACTTAGGCAAAAATTATCTAGGAATAGTTAATTAATTATTTATCTAATTCGAAATAAGAATGAATTGCATAGACTGCTTGGTCACAATCCTTTTCTAAGACGATACAAGAGGTTCTTATTTCGCTTGTAGCAATCATTTCAATATTAATATCTTTATTAGCAAGTGCTCTAAATATCTTTCCAGCTGTTCCAACCTTAAAGGCCATTCCAGCTCCCACTGTGCTTACTTTGGCTATCGCTGGTCCATCTTCGATAAATGATCCTGGTAATTTTTTTGTTAAAGAGTGGAAAATTTTATTAGCTCTTTCTCGGTCTTGTTTATTCATAGTAAAACTAATGTCTTTGGTTTTGAAAGATGTGAATCTTTCAGATTGAACAATAGTATCAAAAATCAAATTACTCTCTGCGAGAGCTAAACATATTGAAGCTGCCACCCCAGGCTTATCAGGTAGGTTCCGAATACTAACTTGAACCTGATTTTTATCTAATGCAATTCCTCTTACTTCGGGCTGTTCTTCTCTTATAATTATCGGATTAATAAATATTTGTGTATCAGATAATTTAAATTTTTCACCGACAAATCTAATAGCTTTTGAAATATTATTAATGTCAATAACGCAGCTGACTTTGATTTCGCTGGTAGCTATTAATCTTACATTTATGTTTGCTTGGGATAACGTATCAAACAAATCTGCAGATACACTTGGTCTCCCCATTATTCCAGCTCCTTGAATACTTAACTTAGTCATATTTGTTTTGAAATTATATTCGCCACCTAATTGATTAGTTATCAATTTACATTGCTCAATAGTTTTGGTTAAATCAAACTCATTGACTGTAAATGCAATATCATTACTCTTCCCATCATGTGTAGCTTGGATTATTAAATCAACATTAATGCTTGCTTCAGACAAGGTTTCAAATATTTTAGCTGCAATTCCAGGCCTATCAGTTAGGTTGGAAATACTAAATACGGCCTGGTTTTCTAATACTTCAAGACTATTTACAGTTTTTGTTAATTCTAACCTTCCTCTTTTAAGAGCTAATGGTTTTATTTTGCTATGTAGAAGAGTACCATCTGAGAAGTTTTGACTCGATTTAACGTATAATTTTATTCCATAATTACGAGCAATTTCTACAGCTCTTGGATGAAGTACTGATGCACCAACACTTGCAAGTTCTAGCATCTCCTCACAACTAATAATAT
>QCVU01000031.1 GCA_003210275.1 Prochlorococcus sp. AG-686-M10 | reverse complement strand
TGCAAAAGGGTGTCCCGCAGATAATGGATATTACATCTATAAAATCTGTATTGCATGATTTATCAGAAGAAGTTTTACCGTCAAGGTTTGAAACTGCTCAACAACCCGAACCTAATATAATTCAATTCTGTCTAAGAGGAATAAATAGCCAAACTTGGATAGAAGTATCTTGGAATAGTGATTCTGCTCGAATACTTAAAATAAATAGGCCTGAAAAAACAGGAGCAGAAAGTACCCTCTCAAAGCAATTAAGATATGGATTAAAATATATGGCTCTAGTTACCCTAGAACAAGATAAATTTGAGAGAGTTATTAAATTTGGATTTGCAAAAAAGCCTGGAGATGAAATAAATAAATACTTAATTTTTGAATTAATGGGCAAACATAGTAATATTTTTTACTTAGATAATAATCAAAAAATAATTGCAGTTGGCAAACAAATAAACTCTAATCAATCTAGTTTTCGTACTGTTTCAACAGGCTCTATCTATTCAGAGCCTCCCAAAAATATGAAAAAGGAGCCTAGTCCAAACGAGTCTTATGAAACATGGAAGGAATCTATTTCTTCAGTTCCTGAATCACTTAAATACTGCCTAATAAATACTTATCAAGGTGTAAGTCCAATTTTAACAAAGCAACTTGAGACTTTTAGTAATCTGGGCAGTGCAGAAATTATGAATAAAAATATTGATTTCATAAGTGAACCCAACTTAAAAAAGATATACCAAAGTTGGAAAATATGGATTGAAAGGTTTAATAATAACAACTTTAATTTCTCAATTTTTGACAATTTCTTTTATTCAGTTTGGTTTTTAAAGAATGAAATTAATAATAAAAATAATATTGATCAAATTAATGGATTAGAAAACTATTATGATTTTTATTTAAAACAAAGGAAAATTGACGCATTAATAAAAAAAATTGATGGGATAATTTTTAAGCAAACAACTCTTGAGAAAAAGAATATAAATTTGCAATCTGATCTTTTAATTAACTCCGAAAACTATCAAATATATAAAGAAAAGGCTGACAAAATATACATGACTCATGAAATAAAAAAACAAGATATTATCAAAGGCCAAAAGCTTTATAAAAAGTCAAAAAAACTTAAAAGAGCACAAAATTTAATTAAAGAAAGGATTGATATTTATAAAAAAAAACTTGATAGATTAGAAGAATTTAGCGCTCTATTAGATAACTTAAATTCTCTAAAGAATGAAAGTCCAAAAATTAGAATCAATTTACTGGAAGAAATTAAAGCTGAAATTTGTCGAGAGTTTAATGTGAGAATCAAAAATATAAGAGAACAAAAAAGAGACTCACCTGGATTAGAGTCATCTCCAATAGAAATAAATACCCCAAAAGGATTAACAGTTCAAATAGGAAGAAATATGAGGCAAAATGATCTAATAAGTTTTAAGTTTTCAAAAAAAGGGGATCTTTGGTTCCATGCACAAGAATCACCTGGAAGTCATGTTGTTTTAAAGTCATCATCTCAAAATCCATCGGATGAAGACATTCAAATATCTGCAGATTTAGCAGCTTTATTTAGTAAAGCAAAAATGAATATTAAAGTCCCTATAAGTCTTGTAAATATAAAAGACCTCCAAAAAATCACAAAAGGAGGTCCTGGTTGCGTTTCGTTCAATAATGTAGAAATTCTTTGGGGTAATCCTACAAGAGGAAAAGATTACATTAAAAAAAATCTTAAAAGAGTAATTTAGCCTATAATAAAAAAAATATTTTTTTAAATGTTAGATTTTCTACTTGGAACTCACGAATTTTTAGGTAATCATAGTTTCCCAGAATTTATTGTAGGTTATTTATTCGGAGCAGCATTAATTATTGGGGCTCCTACTGTTTTTCTATTACTAGCTTTCGTAAGTGCTTTGATGAAAACAAATGGAAAAATGGGTGGTTATAGAGAATATGAAACATATGGAGAATCTTCTTTAAATGACGCTCCTCCATTTTTATTACCTGATCCGACGAATCCAAAATATAGCAAATAGCTCTTAGCTACTAATAATCAAAAATTACGCTTTTTATAAATAAAATAAATGATTAACTGTTTTAAAAACATAAAATAAGCTCAATAATGAAGAGGAAAGAAGATAGTAAAAATAATAATTATGATTCGATGAGTTTTACTGATCATTTAGAGGAGCTAAGGCAAAGAGTACTAAATTCTATTTATTCGATATTAATTTGCATTTTTTTTAGTTTTTTAATAATTAAGCCTTTAATTTCTTTTTTAGAGATTCCTGCTAATGACATACATTTATTACAACTTGCTCCTGGAGAATTTTTATTTGTTGCCATAAAAGTAGCGGGATATAGCGGAATAATCGTCTCTATTCCATACATTTTTTATCAATTAATATTATTTATTTCTCCAGGTTTAACAAAAAAAGAAAAAAACCTAATTTTACCGGCTGTTTTTGGATCAGGTTTATTATTTTTTCTTGGCTTGCTTTTTTCATGGTGGATATTAGTTCCTGCGGCAATAAATTTCTTTATAAATTTTGGAGCTGATATAGTTGAACCAACATGGTCCATAGAGAGATACTTTGATTTTGTTTTATTGTTAATGTCAAGTACTGCGGTAGCATTTCAACTACCAGTTTTGCAATTTATTCTTGGTTCACTTGGAATTATTACTACAGAAAAAATGCTATCAAATTGGAAAATAGTGGTAATTTCCTCTGCAATTTTATCCGCAGTAATTACACCTTCAACAGATCCTTTAACTATGTCATTGCTCTCAGTTTCGATAATATTTTTATTTTTTGTTGGAGCTGGGCTAACTTACATATCTGAAAGCCTTAAATCAAAAACTCTTTCATCCTCTCATTAATGTTTAGTTGAAGGCTTACAGCTCTTCCTAATCTTGGTCTTGAATTTACATTTTTGAGCCATTCCCTTACTTCATCTGAATAGCCGCATCTATTTAATATTTCAATTTTATCTGCTATTGATTTTTTATATTCCACTTCATTTAATGGAAAAGATTCTTGCCCTAAAAAACCCCACATCATTTGAAAATATAAATATTTTCCTCTTTTAAAAAGTCTAAAGTCATATTTTTTACCCCATCGATGAATCAAGTAATGGATAATCTCATCTACTACCAAAGGTTTCATAATTTATCAATAAACAATCTCATAAAAACTTATACTTTAAATTATTAAAAGTCCTATCTATTTGCAACAGAAATCGTGCAATCTGATTCATAATAACTAATAAATAACAGTCTCAAGTATCGAATGACTCAATTAAGTTCCAATGACGTCCCCTCCATGGGTCGAAGGCAATTTATGAATCTTCTTACATTTGGTACAGCAACTGGTGTCGCATTAGGAGCTTTATATCCTGTAGCAAATTATTTCATGCCACTAAGAGCTGGTGGTGGTGGTGGTGGAACTTCTGCAAAAGATGAATTAGGTAATCCAGTCACAAAGACCGGTTGGCTAGCAAGTCATCAAGCTGGAGATAGAAGTTTAGTGCAGGGTCTTAAAGGAGATCCAACTTACTTAATTGTTAATAGTGAAGGAGATATAGGAGAATTCGGACTAAATGCTATTTGTACCCACTTAGGATGCGTTGTTCCATGGGATAGCGGTGCCAATAAATTCATATGTCCTTGTCATGGTAGTCAATATGACACAAATGGGAAAGTAGTAAGAGGACCTGCGCCGTTATCTTTGGCCTTGGCGCATGTTGATGTAGATGATGATGCTGTACTTGTAAAACAGTGGTCAGAGACAGATTTTAGAACTAATGAAAATCCTTGGTGGGCCTAATAGAATGATTAATTTTAAAAAACAAATAATGAAAAAAACAACTTTCTTTCTCTGCACACTGCTTTTGATTTCCAGCATTGTGATTTTCCCAAGATCCTCTTTTGCTTATCCATTTTGGGCGCAGCAGAATTACGACTCTCCCAGAGAAGCTACAGGAAAAATAGTCTGCGCAAATTGCCATTTAGCACAAATGCCAACTATTGCAGAGGTCCCACAAGCTGTTGGAGCTGATAGTGTTTTCAAAGCTGTAGTCAAAATTCCTTATAAAGATGACATCAAGGAAATAGGTGCTGACGGTTCAGAAGTTCCTCTACAAGTTGGGGCTGTAGTTATGCTTCCTGATGGCTTTAAATTAGCTCCCCAGGAAAGATGGACTGATGAAATAAAAGAAGAAACCGAGGGAGTTTACTTTACTAATTACAGCGAAGAGAAAGACAATATAATTATTGTCGGCCCATTACCAGGAGACACTAATAAAGAAATCGTTTTCCCAGTCCTTTCCCCTAATCCAGCTACCAATAAAGAGTATCACTATGGAAAGTACTCATTGCATATAGGAGGAAATAGAGGCAGAGGACAAGTTTATCCTACTGGTGACAAGAGTAACAATGTAATATTCACTTCTTCTTCAGCAGGAACTATCAATTCAATAGAAACTATTGAAGATGGTAGTTATCAAATTAACATTGAGAATGAGAACGGGGACATAGTAACCGAGGCTGTTCCTGTCGGTCCTGAACTGATTGTGAAAGAACAAGAGCAAATAAGTGAAGGAGATCCTCTTACGAATGACCCTAATGTAGGAGGCTTTGGACAACTAGATGCTGAAGTAGTGCTACAAAGCCCTTATAGAATAATAGGCTTAATTGCATTTTTTATTGGTGTAGGCTTAACTCAAATACTCTTAGTACTCAAGAAGAAGCAGGTTGAAAAAGTACAAGCTGCTGAGGGCGTTTAATTAGCCTTTAAATGCTTACATATCAAGCTTTTATTCAATCTCCTGGAGACACATTTTTAAATTTAGGTTTTTTAACTATTAGATGGTATGGTCTACTAATTTCCATATCAGTATTAATAGGACTTTTTATTTCTAAAAAGCTTGCAAAATCAAGAAATATTAATCCTCAATATATAAGTGATATTTTACCCTCTTTAATAATATCTTCAATTATTGGAGCTAGAGCGTACTATGTAATTTTCGAATGGAGACAATATAGTGGTAATAACTTTTTTACTTCTTTTGACCTTTTTAATAATGTAATTCAAATCCCTTCTTTTCTTGCAATTTGGCAAGGGGGCATAGCAATCCATGGAGGGTTAATTGGAGGATTTTTGTGTATTTTATTTTTTTGTAAATCTAAAAATATTCATTTAAAGACCTTTATAGATATATTAATTCCATCTATTATTCTTGGCCAATCCATAGGCAGATGGGGGAATTTTTTCAATAACGAAGCTTTTGGAATACCTACCGATTTACCTTGGAAGTTATTTATACCCATGCAAAATAGGCCAATAGAGTTTATAAATTACCAGTTTTTCCATCCAACATTTATCTATGAATCATTATGGAATTTTTTAATTTTTATATTATTGATTACTATTTTTTACAAACAGAACAATAAAAACTTAGTGAGGCCTGGCTTTATTAGTTGTCTTTATTTAATTGGCTATAGTTTTGGAAGATTCTGGATTGAGGGTTTAAGAATTGATCCTTTATGTATTGGGGGACTTCCACCCTTTTGTGATGGAGGATTACGTATGGCCCAGTTTATTAGTATTTTTTTATTTTCTACTGGATTAATTGGAATATTTTTTTTAAGATTAAAATCATATAAAAACAAAATAAGAAAATAATGGATAGAAAGATCTCGTTTATTGGAGTTGGTCCAGGTGATCCTGATTTATTAACAATCAAAGCGTTAAAAAAAATAGAATCTGCAGACGTTATATTTTGGGCCGATTCTTTAATTCCTGAAAAAATTATAAATTTTTCACTTGAAGATTCTGAAAAAATAAAAACCAGTACACTTACTCTAGAAAAAATCACTTCAATAATGATAGAAAGATTTGATGAAGGTAAAAATGTTATTAGATTACATGATGGAGATCCATGCTTGTATGGTGCAGTTAAAGAACAAATAGAAATATTAAAACAAAAAGATATCGAGACTGAAGTAATCCCTGGAGTAAGTGCTTTTCAGGTCGCTGCAGCCTATCATCAGGCCGAGCTTACCATTCCAGATATAACTCAGACTATTATTCTAACTAGAGCAGGAGGCAGAACAGGCATGCCTGAAAAAGAATCACTTAAAGATCTTGCCAAACACAAATCCTCTTTATGTCTTTATTTGAGTGCTAGACACATAAAAAGTTCTCAAAAAACTTTATTAGAATTTTACCCTCCAGAAACTAAAGTAATTGTTGGTTATAGAGTATCTTGGGATGATGGTTGGACATCATTAATTGAATTGAAGGATATGGAAAGATTTACTCTTGAGAAAGAACTTATTAGAACTACTATTTATATTGTTAGTCCTGCAATTAATACTATTGCGAATAGGTCTAATCTTTATAATCCATCTTATAAGCATCTCTTTAGGGGCAAATAATTGAATAAAGTTGATAGATAGATATATAACACTATAATTGGGGAAAAATTAATTGCTTTGGACGAAATAAAATCTAATAATTCAGACAACAATTCAAAAAATAATTCATCTTTAAAGAGAATTGGCAATTTCATTAAAGAAGCAAGAGTAAGCAGAAATAAATCAATTGAAGAATTAGCCTCTGATTTAAAAATTGGATCTCACCAACTTCAGGCTATAGAGGAGGGGAATGAAGATCATTTACCGGAAAAAGTTTTTATAAAAGCAATGGTTCGTAGGATTTCTGAAAAGCTGAAAGTTGATACAGATTTTATAATGAGCGAATTCAAAACCGAACGAAAAGAAGTAAACATTGAAGAAATTGTTCAAGAAGTCTCAATAAAAGCGAAAAATGACCGAAACGTTAAGAATAAGTATTCCATTGAGGTTATTATCTTTATTTTAATTTCAGGAATATTAGGCCTATTAGCTTCATCTTTGATTTTTAATATTTTTTCAGAATCATTCCAAAATCAAATTCCAAAAGAAGAACTTATAAATAAAAATTAAACAACTTTCAACTCTAAATTTTTTAATTCTTTAATCACCTTACTACACAGTTCTAAGCTCCATTTTTCGAGAAGAAGATCTTGATTTGATTTTAAAGGTATCAGTTCAATTGCAATAATATTATTTAGTAATTTAATTTTTATCGAAGATAATACATTTTCAGGTCTTTGATCCAGGGAGGCCGCTAATCTTAAAATTAAGGACATTTCAAGTACTAATGTTTTATCTTCTTTTGAGATTAAACTTTGCCAAGATTCATGTCTTTTTTTTGGTAAAGTCTTTCTGTGATATCTAACTATTGAAGCAATGCTATTTGTCTCGGATTGAGAATATCCTAATAATTCGCAGTTTTTAATTAAATACCAAGAATGTTTATGATAAGAACTTATATTTACATATTTCCCACAATCATAAAGGTTACAGGCTGCCCAAAGGAGATCTTTTGCTTTTGAATCAGTATCGCCATGAAAAATATTTTTAGTTTGATCATAGATTTGAAATGCGATATTAGTAACTTTCTCAGATCTTTCTTTATCAACACCAAACTTTCTAGCCTGATGAATTATGGTAGTTTTCCTAATATTACTTTGAATATTAAATTCATTTTTTATTATTCCTTGGCGAAGCATCCAATCAACTACTAATCCTTCTCTAAGGGCCCTCTCACTTATTGTCAACTGATTAAAATTCAACATCTCCATTGAGGTTTTTAGAATTAATGCACCTGGAATTATTATTTCTGATCTTCTTTCACTGAGTGAAGGAATTTTCTTTATTTCAGAAGTTGGCATTTTAATTAATTTTCCCAAGACAATCTCTAAATTTTCTTTTTTAAATTTATAACCATGCATCTTTTGTTTTGGCTGCCCAAGGTCAGATAAAATTAAATTTCCTAGTGAGATTGCAGTTCCACTTGTAGCAATCATTGAGACCGCCTTTCCTGTTTGTATTCTTCTTTTAATTTTTTCAATCGATGGTTCTAAGGAGCCTTGAATAAAAGTTCTCAAAAAATTAGATCTTTCTCTATTGATGGGTTCACTATCAAGAAAAAAATCATTTTTGAGCCTAACAGCTCCAACTCTAGAACTTGTAAGAGCTATCGCGTCTTTTTGATCTGCAAGTATTAATTCTGTAGAACCTCCACCTATATCAATAATTACGTAAGACTTATCTTCCAAAACCATCCCTGACAAAACGCCAAGATAAATTAATCTAGCTTCTTCAGATCCGCTTATAAGTTCTATTTTAATATCTACATCACTTTGAACCCTATTTAAAAAGTCTCGACCATTTGGAGCCTCCCTAACAGCACTCGTTGCAGCAGTTACTATTTGATTAACACCATTACTTTTGCAATACTCTTTAAAACGCTTTAGGGTTTTTAAAACTCTTTGAATTGATTCCTCAGTAAGATTTCCCTCCTCATCTCTTTCCCCTAAACGTGTTGTAGATTTATCAGTAAATTTTATTGAAAAGGATTTAAGATCTGAATTAATGTCAGCGATTAAGAGATGAGTGGAGTTTGTTCCAATATCAATTGAGGCTACAGAAATATCTTTTTCTTTCAGATTGCTTAATTTTTTTTTCTGTATCATTTTTATTCTCTAAAAAATAGAGATTCTAAATACCGTAATTAATATACTTAAGATTGATTATTAAATTATAGATTTACCTAATTTCTAGTTAGATTATTTAAAGTTATGAAATAAAGATCCTGTGATAAAGAAAGACCTAAATTCTAAAATAAATATCCTTTTTGAACTATTAAGGTGGAATAAGCCTACAGGGAGACTTATTCTACTTATTCCTGCTGGATGGAGTTTATATCTAACTCCCGAATCAAATCCAAGCATTTATATGTTGTTGAAAATCATAATCGGTGGATTATTAGTTAGTGGCTTAGGTTGTGTTGCTAATGATATTTGGGATAAAAGAATAGATCAAAAAGTCTTAAGGACCAAAAACAGACCTCTTGCTGCAAATAAAATCAGTACTAAAACAGCATACTTAATACTTATATTTTTGATTATATGTAGTTTCTTTTTAACCTTATCGCTCCCAGAGAATGGAAGACTACTTTCTCTTTCACTTGCTTTTTTTGCTTTACCTTTAATTTTAATTTACCCTTCAGCAAAGAGATGGTTTAAATATCCGCAATTTATCTTATCAATATGCTGGGGATTCTCAGTTGTAATACCTTGGGCTGCTAACGAAGGTAATATCAATAGTATTGTTTTATTATTTTGCTGGCTCGCTACGATTTTTTGGACTTTTGGTTTTGATACTGTATATGCTTTGGCTGATAAAAAATATGATATTCAAATTGGAGTAAACAGTTCCGCAGTTAACCTTGCTTCCAATACAAAAAAAACTATTCAAATTTGTTATTTTTTAACTTCCAGTTTTCTTGCAATATGTGCTTTCATCAATCAACTAACTTTTATTTTTTGGCCAATTTGGTTAATAACAGGATTTTTAATGCAAAAAGATATTTTGAAAATATTTCCTGAAAGTAAACAATCCATTAAAACAATTGGTGATCATTTTAAAAACCAATCTATATATGGAGGCTTAATTTTGTTGGGATTCATAATCGCCTCATAACTTATAAAAAGGATGCTAGTTAAATTAAAAAAAGGAGATGAGATTCACATTTTAGCTCCAAGCTCTTTTATAGATAATGAAGAGGATTTTATAAAGGGCATAGATATTTTAAAAACATGGGGCTTGAAGATAGTTCACAATAATATCCTCTCAAGAAAGTTTGGGTATTTTGCTGGAGATGATCAAACAAGATTTGAAGAACTTGAAAAAGCTCAAAATAAGAAAGTCATCATTTTCGCTAAAGGTGGATGGGGCGCCGCAAGACTTTTAGAAAAAAATCCAAATTGGGGTAATGGGTTGATGATTGGATTCTCTGACACCTGTTCACTGTTGTTATCAAAATATTCAAAAGGATCTTTTGGCTCGATTCATGGACCTATGATTACTACTCTTTTTAAAGAACCTGAATGGAGTTTAAGAAGACTAAGAAATTTACTTTTTGAGGGATATGTTGATGATATTAAGGGTTTACCTTTAAAAAAAGGCATCGCAAAAGGAGAAATTGTTGTTTCTAATCTAACGATTGCATCTTTTCTAATTGGTACTGATCATTTCCCTGAATTAAAAGGGAAAATAATAATATTTGAGGACATAAACGAAGACATTTATAAAATTGATCGAATGTTAACTTATTTGAGAATGACAAACAAATTGAATGAGATTTCAGGTATTGGATTCGGAAGTTTTTCAGATGAAGTATGTACGCCTGAATGGAACGGCTTACTCAAAAAATTAATACTTGAGAGGCTTCAAGACTTTGATATTCCTATTCTTTTCGACCTCCCTATTGGACATTTATCTGGTAATGCATGCATCCCTTTAGGTTGTGAAGCAACATTAAATGGGAACTATGGAAAACTTATTATTCATATCCCTTCTTATTAAAAATCTTTTAAAAATACTTTTGCTATTTTCAGATCTAGTGGTGATGTGATTTTTATATTTGCAGAATTTCCCTCAATTATTTTTACTTGCCAATTTAACATTTCAAATAGTGAGGCATCATCTGTAACCGTCCAATTTTTCTCAATTGCCATTTTATGAGCTTTTCTTAATCTCTTTACTAAAAAACCCTGAGGGGTTTGAGCTGCCCATAAATTTTGTCTATTTGGTGTTTCCTTTATATAACCTCTATTATCAACAATCTTTATTGTGTCGGTAACCTTGGTAGCTAAAATAACTGCATCATTTTCTTCTAATTCAGTAGCACATTTGTTTATTAAGTCGGGACTAATTAAGCATCTAGCACCATCATGGATTAAAACTTTCTCAGCTGTAGATGGAAGAGAATTTAAACCATTAAAGACAGACTTTTGCCTCGTATCTCCACCATTTATCCATTTAATTTTATTAGAAAAATGTTTTACTGATTTTAATAATTCTTGTTTATCATTCGGCTGCCCAATTATTCCTACCCAGCTGACTAAACTTGCAGATAATACAGATTTTATAGTCCAAAAAATAAGAGATTCCCCTTCTAATTCAATAAGTAATTTATTTCTTCCAGCTTTCATTCTGCTACCACTGCCTGCCGCGGGTATTAGTACATGCACAATAATTTGAGTTTATATTTTCTAGACAATTATAAATAAAAGTAATATGTTTGCACAAATAGTACTACGATTTTAAATTATAAAAATTTCACAATGTCAAATACAGAATCTTTAACAGGTAAAGTTGCTTTAATTACAGGGGCTAGCAGGGGCATTGGTAAGGAAATCGCCTTAGAACTTAGTAATTTAGGAGCAGAAGTCATAATAAATTATTCTTCTTCTGATGAAAAAGCTGAAGAAGTTGCAAATTTAATTAAAGAGTCTGGAGGTAAAGTTCACAAATTAAAATTTGATGTTTCCAAAGAAGAATCTGTTAGTAGAGCTTTTGAAGAAATCATAAAGATAAATGGTGCTATAGATATTCTTGTAAATAATGCTGGCATAACAAGAGATGGGCTTTTAATGCGAATGAAATCAGAACAATGGGATGACGTTCTAAATACAAACTTAAAAGGGGTTTTTCTTTGTACAAAATATGCTTCAAAATTTATGATAAAAAAAAGAAGCGGAAAGATAATTAATATCTCATCTATTGTCGGAATAATTGGAAATCCTGGACAAGCAAATTATTCTGCCGCTAAAGCAGGTGTTATTGGCTTTACAAAAACTTGTGCAAAAGAATTTGCTTCAAGAGGGATAAATGTTAATGCTATAGCTCCAGGTTTTATAGAAACAGAAATGACTGAAAAACTAAATAACGAAGAAATTATCAAAGCCATACCATTAGGCAAACTTGGAAGTTGTTCACAAATAGCAAACTTAGTTTCTTTCTTAGTCTCGAGTAATGCTGGCAGTTATATAACAGGACAAACAATAAGTATTGATGGGGGCATGAGTATTTAATTATGTACTTTCATATGGTTGAACCAACTCATCCCTTAATCTTCTAATCTTTTGTAGAAGTTTTAATCTTCGACTTCTAGCAGTTAAAGTCAAGAAAAATCTAAGAGGAAAATATATAAGAGTCATTGCAACTGCAAGTGTGGCAGTTAAAGTAAAAATAAGATTCCCTGTTTTGTCCATAACTTCAAGATACTCATAATTTAATTAATTTGGATAACTATTTAAGAGAAATTCGGCTTTCCCCACTTAATTAAGTATCCCTTAAATATAATTCCATGGGACATTAGAATAACGATATAAAGATTTCAATAAACATGCCAAAACAATTAAGCTTTTCGAACGAATCTAGAGAAGCGCTTGAAAAAGGAATAAATACTGTCGCAAATGCTGTTAAAGTTACCATTGGTCCAAAGGCAAAGAATGTTGTAATAGAAAGAAAATTCGGTTCTCCAGACATAGTAAGAGATGGATCTACGGTTGCGAAAGAAATAAACCTTGAAAATCCCATCTCTAATTTAGGGGCAAAATTAATAGAACAAGTAGCATCAAAAACTAAAGAGAGTGCTGGTGATGGAACAACAACGGCAACAATCTTGACTCAAATAATGGTTCAAGAAGGTTTAAAAAATATCGCTGCGGGAGCTAGTCCTATTGAGCTAAAAAAAGGAATGAAAAAAGGATTAGATTTTGTTTTAGAGAAATTAAAATCAAAGAGTATCAAAATAAATGGCTCCGATATTAAAAAAGTTGCGACAGTAAGTGCAGGAGGAGATGAAGAAATTGGCTCAATAATTTCAAAAGCAATGGATATTGTAACTTCAGATGGAGTTATAACAGTAGAAGAATCACAATCCCTAGAGACAGAGCTAGACATCACAGAAGGAATGTCTTTTGATAGAGGTTATAGCTCACCTTATTTTGTAACAGATCAAGAAAGACAAATTTGTGAACTTGAAAATCCTAAGATCCTAATCACTGATCAAAAGATATCAACACTAACCAACTTGGTACCTATCCTCGAAGAGGTTCAAAAATCTGCTACTCCATTTTTAATTCTAGCTGAAGATATTGACGGGGAAGCTCTAACAACTCTTGTATTAAATAAAAACAGTGGGGTATTAAATGTTTCGGCTGTCCGAGCTCCATCATTTGGAGAAAGGAGAAAAGCTGCTTTAGAAGATATCGCAATTCTTACAGGAGCTAAATTAATTAGCGAAGATCAATCAATGAAATTAGAAGAAGTTACTCTTAGTGATCTTGGAAAAGCAAAAAAAATAACAATCTCAAAGGATAAAACAACAATCGTAGCTTTCGACGATACCAAAGACCTAGTCCAAGCAAGAGTTGAGAAATTAAAAAGGGAAGTAGAAATAACTGAATCGGAATACGATAAAGATAAGATTAACGAGAGAATAGCAAAACTTGCTGGAGGAGTAGCTCTTATTAAAGTTGGGGCTGCGACGGAAACAGAGATGAAGTATAAAAAATTAAGAATAGAAGATTCACTCAATGCTACAAAAGCGGCTATCGAGGAAGGAGTAGTTTCAGGGGGAGGACAAACGTTAATTGAAATATCAAATGAACTTTCTAATTCACGTAAAGAAATCTCAGATGATTTGACTACAGGTATTGATATTATTACAAATGCACTTTTAGAACCTACAAAACAAATTGCAAAAAATGCTGGTTTTAATGGGGATGTTGTTATCTCTGATATAAAAAGACTAGGTAAGGGTTTTAATGCTAATAATGGAGAATATGAGAACTTAAACGAATCAGGAATATTAGATCCTACAAAGGTTATTCGATTGGCTCTTCAAGATTCAGTATCAATCGCAGCAATGATAATTACTACGGAAGTTGCAGTTGCTGATATCCCAGAACCAGAGGCAGCACCAGGAGGACCAGGGGCAGATCCAATGGGTGGAATGGGTGGAATGGGCGGCATGGGTATGCCAGGAATGGGCGGCATGGGTATGCCAGGAATGGGTGGCATGGGTATGCCAGGAATGGGCGGCATGGGTATGCCAGGAATGATGTAAAAACTTAGCTGGCTTTTTTCTCGTTATTAATCCATTTTCTCAAGTTTTTTATATTAGGTAATGGCAATTCTTCTATATCTTTATATTCACTTTTATTCTTATAAGACCCATAAATATCTTTATCAATAATTTCAGTATTATTTGATTTTTTTGTTTCT
>QCVU01000030.1 GCA_003210275.1 Prochlorococcus sp. AG-686-M10 | reverse complement strand
TGAAAACAATATAAAGTTTTCAGAAAAATGGTCAGAAGAATCTGATAATTTATCAACCCAGTTAATTTTGGCTAGGCAATGGTTAAAGGATGTAAAAATTACTAAAGAACAAATAACTTATTTAGTAAATGAAGCCCTTCGCGGTGGTGTCGAAGGACATAGATCTGAATTATTTGCAGTAAAAGTTGCTAAAGCAAATGCAGCCCTTCGAGGTGATGAGAATGTTAATTCTGATGATTTAAAGGTTGCAGTAAGGTTAGTAATTCTTCCTAGAGCGACGCAAATTCCACCTCAGGATGATGATGATATTCAACCTCCCCCCCCCTGAGGATCAGAGCCCGCCACCACCGCAGTCAAATAATGAAGAATCTGAGACTGAATCTAACGAAAATGAGGATAATCAAGAAGAAGAACAAGAAAATTCTGATGGAGAAGAAGATTCTACTCCTGATATCCCAGAAGAATTTATTCTTGATCCTGAATCATGCATGGTAGATCCTGATTTATTGCTTTTTTCATCAGCAAAATCTAAAGCAGGAAATAGTGGAAGTAGATCAGTAATTCTAAGTCAAAGCAGAGGTAGATATGTCAGACCTTTAATTCCAAGAGGTAAAGTAAAAAGAATTGCAGTTGATGCAACTTTAAGAGCCGCTGCTCCTTATCAGAAATCTAGAAGATTAAAGAATCCGAATAAAACTATAATTATTGAAGAAAATGACTTTAGGGCAAAGCTCCTTCAAAAAAAGGCAGGAGCTTTGGTTATTTTTCTAGTTGATGCTAGTGGATCTATGGCACTTAATAGAATGCAAAGTGCCAAAGGTGCCGTCATTAGACTTTTGACTGAAGCTTATGAAAATAGAGATGAAGTAGCTCTAATACCATTTAGAGGGAACCAAGCAGAGGTTCTTTTGCCTCCAACAAGATCTATTACGGCAGCAAAAAGAAGATTAGAAACAATGCCATGTGGAGGTGGATCTCCTTTGGCTCATGGGTTAACTCAATCAGCAAAAGTAGCAAAAAATGCTCTTTCTACAGGAGATATAGGTCAGGTGATTGTTGTTGGAATAACTGATGGGCGAGGAAATGTCCCTTTGGGTATATCATTAGGTCAAGCTGAGGTTAAAGAAAATGAAAATGAAAATGAAAATGAAAATGAAAATGAAAATGAAAATGAAAATGTGAATTTGAAACAAGAAGTATTAGACATTGCCGCTAAGTACCCCATGTTAGGAATAAAGTTATTAATCATTGATACAGAAAGGAAATTTATAGCTAGTGGCTTTGGAAAAGAACTTGCAGAAGCTGCACAAGGGAAATATGTTCAATTGCCTAAAGCGACTGATAAGACAATTGCTGCAATGGCCTTAAATGCAATAAATGAATTTTAAATTTTTTATGGGTAAATCTCGTTAAGGAATTTTGATAGTCCAATTGTTAAATCTCTTATAGATTTAGTGAATTCTTTATCTTTCATTAATTGTTCAAAATCATCACTCATATTATCAAGTTTGCCTGATATTGATTCGGCTGCTTCGATTGTCAATTTAATATCTTTTAGAGTTTCTTCGTCATTGAGAGTAGACAAAATATTGTTTAAATGACCTGCTGCTACGGTTACTTCTTTTATTAAGGGTTTAACTCTAATAATTTCTTGCTTTGATAAATAAATAAGTTCATCAAGATTTTCTTGTGTTTTATCAAATTGGTCTATTGACTTAACCACATTTTCAATTAAATTTTCTTGATTTGATTCTTTAAGTAGTTGATTTATCCTGCTCGTTATATTTGAAAGGCTTGAAAGCTGCCTCCCACTAATAGTATCTCCTTGGCAAATAATTAATTTACTATCACATTTTTCTGATATGGCTTTTGAAGTATTCTTTGGAATTATTTTTTCACTGGTTTCTAATGAAACTTGAACATCGCCACCTAGAAATGAATTAGTAACAACTCTTGCGAATGCAGGTTTGGGAAGAATAATATCTGGATTATTTAAAACAATTTTTGCTTTGATTGATTCATTAGTAAAAAGAATATCTTCAATTGAACCTACTAAGATCCCTCTGTAAGTTACTGGAGATTTTTTTGATAAACCGCTTGCATTATTAAATTCTGCAAAAAGATACCAATTTTTTGAAGACAGTTTTACACCTCTTAACCAGAATGAAAAAAATGTAAATACGAATATTCCTCCTAATAAGGAAAATCCTACTATCGAATCTCTTAAGCTTCTACGCATAATGGTTAAATGTCTTTTGGTTGCATTGGTCCTGAAAGTTTGCCATTTCTAAATTGAAAAACATAAGGATCGTCACTCTCTTTAAATTCATCAATCGAACCAGCCCATCTGAATTTACCTCCATAGAGCATAACAACTTTATCTGAAGTCCTTTCTATAGTACTAAGAACATGGCTAACAACAATGGATGATCCATTGGCTTTATTATTTGTCTTATTAATTAAGTCTTCAATTCTTGATGAAGCAATAGGATCAAGACCAGCAGTAGGTTCATCAAAAAGTAATAATGGCTGACTTTTTTTGTCTAAATCTTGATCTGTAATCAATGCTCTTGCAAAACTTACTCTTTTTTGCATACCACCGCTTAATTCATTTGGAAGCTTTTTCTCAACATTAAATAATCCAACTTCTTCTAAGCATTCTCTTATAAGTTCTTGAATTAATTTCTTGGATAAATTTTTATTATTTTGAAGTATGAAACCTACATTTTCTTCAATAGTTAAAGATCCTAATAAAGCAGGATTTTGAAAAACTAATCTTACATCTGGAGGATTAGTTTGATCTAATCTTAAGTAATTTTGTTTTTGTCCAAATATACTTAATTCACCCGCAGTCGGTAAAATTAAACCTGCCAAGATTTTTAATATAGTTGATTTCCCAGAACCTGAAGGCCCAACAATAGCTAATTTTTCTCCCTCAAAAAGTTTTAAATTAATTTTATTTAGTACATTAAGTTCTCCCCAACTAATAGAGAGATTTTTGGTTTCTACGGCATGTTTTGATTTATTCAAAATGTATATAGGGCAATTTGTCTTTAAATACATATTGCCTACTTTTTAAAAATAAAAAAGGATGTATGTATTTGATTTATAATCAATTTAAATATAGTTAAATTTTAAAGAAATTTAAGAGGATTTTGATGCAGAAGAAAAAAAAAAGAATAAAGAGAACCTTATCTTATTTTAAAAAGTCGAATTTAGGTTTGATAAATAGAATTTTAAGAATTCTAAGTTGGCTATTGCCAGGGTTAGTAATCAAAAGATGGATGATAACTTCTGCTGTTGGATTATTAACTTCTTTATTAGGTATTACAATCTGGACTAATTTAAGACCTCTTTATTGGTTAATAGAAGTCTTTTTCTCGATAATGAATGTGGTAACAAAAATTTTGCCTATTTCAGTTTTAGGACCATTAATCCTTGTTCTTGGGCTTCTCTTGATTGGTATTGGGCAAAATAGAAGTATTAATTCTATACAAAAAGCTCTTGTTCCAGAAAAAAATACATTTTTAGTAGATGCACTAAGAGTAAAAAGTAAATTAAAAAGAGGCCCAAATATTGTTGCTATCGGAGGAGGAACAGGCTTGTCAACTTTATTGAAAGGCCTAAAAAACTACAGCAGTAATATTACTGCAATAGTTACAGTTTCAGACGATGGAGGGAGTAGTGGGGTTTTAAGAAAACAATTAGGAGTTCAGCCACCTGGAGATATAAGAAATTGCTTGGCAGCTTTATCAAACGAGGAACCCATTTTAACAAGATTGTTTCAATATAGATTTTCTGGAGGTAGTGGATTAGAAGGTCATAGTTTTGGTAATCTATTCTTATCTGCTTTAACAACAATTACAGGCAGTTTAGAAAAGGCCGTTCAGGCCTCTAGTAAAGTTTTAGCAGTTCAAGGGCAAGTATTGCCTGCAACTAATACAGATGTAATGCTTTGGGCAGAACTTGAAGACGGTGAGAAAATATTTGGTGAAAGTAAAATAAGTCAATCTAAAAATTTGATTTCTAGGATTGGTTATCTTCCCGAAAATCCTCCAGCTCTTCCAAGTGCTCTTGAATCTATTAAAGAAGCAGACCTAATAATACTTGGTCCAGGGAGTCTTTATACTTCTTTGCTTCCTAATTTACTGGTCCCAGAAATTGTAGATGCTCTTCTAGAAAGTAATGCTCCAAAGATTTATATAAGTAATTTGATGACTCAGCCCGGAGAAACGGATGGTCTTGACGTATATCAGCACATCAAAGCAATAGAAAAGCAATTATCAAATTTTGGAGTAAAAACTCGAATATTTAATGCAATACTTTCTCAAATTCAATTTGAAAAGTCACCACTTGTTGATTATTACCAAAGTAGAGGAGCAGTACCAGTGGTTTGTAATAAAGAAGAATTAATTTCAAAAGGATATTACGTTTTGCAAGCACCTCTTTATTCAAGAAAGATAACCCCCACACTAAGGCATGACCCCCGAAGACTTGCAAGGGCAGTAATGTTTATAAATAAAAAATTGAAGAAATTAAAATAATAGATTTATCTAATAAGCATCTTGTAATTCATAGAAATCAGGTTGTATATAATCTTTTCTTAATGGCCATCCTCTCCAGTCTTCTGGCATTAATAGCCTTGTTGGATTTGGATGATTAGCAAAGTTGATTCCGAACATGTCATATGTTTCTCTTTCTTGCCAATCACTTCCCTTGAAAATTTTATAAAGGCTAGGTACAGATAAATCTGAATCTCTATTTAAAAACACTTTTACTCTAATTTCTTTAATCTTTTTTATTTCTTGAATATCCTCAAGTGAGATTAAATGGTAAAAACTTACAAGACATTTTCCAGGCCCCTCGTCGTAACCTCCTTGACACTGAAGGTAATTAAATCCATATCCTTTTAAAGTAGATATTGCTTCGTATAATTTTTCTGGTTTAACAGAGAGTATCTCAACGCCTATATGATCGTTTCCTAAAGATTCGTTATTGATTCCATCTTCAGAAAGCTGATTACTTACTATACCTCTTTGTTCTACAATCTCTTCTGAAGATTCAGGTGAAATATTATTTTCCATTATTTTATTTCTTTATCGATTGAATTTGTTTCGTATGTATACTCACTACTTTCTTCTATTTGATTAAGATTAGAAGACTTAATTGATTTTTCAGATTTTTTATTTAAATATTCACCAGTATTTTCTGAAAAAACAAGGTTCATTTCATGATCTACAGTTAAGTATCTATGAGTTTGTTCAGCTTTACTCCTCTCAAGAATGCTTTCATTAGCAACTTTTTTTCTTAATTTTATTACTGCATCAAAAATAGCTTCTGGTCTAGGGGGACATCCAGGAAGGTACAAATCAACTGGAATTAATTTATCAACTCCTCTAACTGCTGTTGTAGAGTCTGCACTGAACATTCCACCGGTTATGGTGCAAGCACCCATAGCAATAACATATTTTGGTTCAGGCATTTGCTCATATAATCTTACCAATGCTGGTGCCATTTTCATTGTGACTGTTCCTGCAACAATTAGTAAGTCAGCTTGTCTTGGCGAGCTTCTAGGTACTAAGCCAAATCTATCAAAGTCAAATCTAGAGCCTATGAGTGCTGCAAATTCTATAAAACAGCAAGCAGTTCCATATAAAAGTGGCCATAGACTGCTTAATCTAGCCCAGTTGTGAAGATCATCCAAACTTGTCATTATAATATTTTCGCTCAAGTCAGTCGTGACTTGGGGAGCACCGAGAGGATTACAAGTTTCTTCTCTAAGTTCTCTTATTGCTTTTGGTGAAAGTGAATTGTTCAACTTTTTAACTCCATTCTAAAGCTCCTTTTCTCCAGGCGTAAGCTAGTGCAATTACTAATATTGTAATAAATATTAGAGCCTCAATAAATGCTAGTAATCCTAGTCTATTGAATGCAACCGCCCAGGGATAAAGAAATACTGTTTCTACATCAAATATAACGAATACTAATGCAAACATGTAATATCTAATATTGAATTGAATCCAAGCTCCACCAATAGGCTCCATCCCTGATTCGTATGTAAGTTTTCTCTCTCCTGTTCTTCCTTTTGGAGAAACTATTAGGTTAGTAACTAAAGCTAAAATTGGGACTGCCGCAGCAATTATCAAAAAACCTAAAAAATATTCGTAGCCGGGTAATGAAAACATTTAAAAAAATTGTTGGAAAATTCGCTTAATTCAGTAAAATCTTTTAGAGTCTCTAAAGTTAAATACTAAATCGTGAGTGAAATTATTCAACCATCTTCTGAGGATAACCAAATAGTTGAGGATTTAGCAAATGAAGAGTCTTCTGAAAAACTTTTAGAATTTAAAGATAAAGAACTTACTTCTAATTTAGAACAAAATAGATTCGAATGTAAAAGTTGTGGATATATTTATGACCCTATTGAAGGTAACAAGAAACTTAAGATACCCCAAAATACCCCTTTCTCAGCAATAGATGGAAACACTTTTGCTTGTCCAGTCTGTAGAGCAGGTAAGAATTTGTATAAAGATATAGGACCAAGAGAAAAACCTAGTGGTTTTGAAGAGAATTTAACTTATGGCTTTGGATTCAATAGTTTGCCACCTGGGCAGAAAAATATTTTAATATTTGGTGGTTTAGCATTTGCAGCTGCATGTTTTCTTTCTTTGTACTCTTTGCACTAAAATATATCCATGAAAAATTTTTTAACTAGCATTCCAAATCTTCTTTTAACATTTACACTTTGCTTCGCTTTAAGTAGTTGTTCTTCAACAGGTGTAAAAATGAGCGAGAGTAGTCCCTGGGAAACAATTCAATTTGAAGATCAGTCAAATGCCTTAGATATAGATTTCATAGATAACAATCATGGATTTCTAGTTGGCTCAAATAGACTAATTATGGAATCTAATGATGGAGGAAAATCATGGGAAAAAAGATCTTTAGATATTGCTGCAGAGGAGAATTTCCGTTTACTTGATATAGACTTTAAGGGCTCTGAAGGTTGGTTGATAGGACAACCATCTTTAGTTATGCATACGATTGATGAAGGAAAGAATTGGACAAGGTTATCTCTTGGTAAGCTGCCTGGTCAGCCTTTTTTAGTTTCAACTATTGATGATGGGGTTGCAGAATTAGCAACAACCTCAGCTGCTATTTATACAACTTCAAATAGTGGTGAAACATGGGAGGCTAAGGTATCAGACCCTTCCGAGCAGGGAGGAATTAGAGATTTAAGAAGAACATCTAATGGAGATTATGTAAGTGTAAGTAGTCTTGGTAATTTTTTCTCTACACTTGAAAGTGGAAGTGATACTTGGATAGCTCATCAAAGAGCGAGTAGTAAGAGGGTACAAGGTATAGGATTTAATCCAAACGGTAATTTATGGATGTTATCTCGAGGCGCTGAGATAAGATTTAATGAGGATAGTAATGATTTAGAAAGTTGGACTAAACCAATAGTTCCAATTCTAAACGGTTACAACTATTTAGATATGGGTTGGGACCCTGAAGGAAATATCTGGGCCGGCGGTGGTAATGGGACTTTGATAGTTAGTAAAGATGATGGTAAAACTTGGGATTCTGATCCTGTTGCTTCAAATTTGCCAACTAACTTTATCAAGATTCAATTCTTAGAAAAAGATGAATTAGATGCTAAAAAAGGCTTTATTCTTGGAGAAAGGGGTTATATTTTGAGGTGGAACGGTTGAGTTTAAATAAATTTAAAAATAAAAAAATTCTTAAATTTCTTTAAATTTAACAACTGTCTGTAACCAAGCTGTAAATTTCTCCACAAACTTAGGATTTTTCCTTGTAAGATCATAAAGTAAATAATTGTGATTATGGCCGCAGGTTCAACGGGTGAACGCCCATTCTTTGAAATAATTACCAGCATAAGATACTGGATTATTCATGCAGTAACACTTCCAGCTATTTTTATAGCAGGTTTCCTATTCGTTTATACAGGTTTAGCATATGATGCTTTTGGCACTCCACGTCCGGATAGTTATTTCCAGGCTTCTGAATCAAAAGCACCTGTTGTAACACAAAGATATGATGCTAAATCTCAATTAGATTTAAGAACAAAATAACTATGTCAAATTCTCAAGCCCCAATGCAGGCTGTTGAAGTCCGCGTTTATCCTATTTTTACTATACGTTGGCTAGCAGTTCACGCTCTTGCGATTCCTTCAGTATTTTTCTTAGGTGCCATAGCAGCTATGCAATTCCTCCGTTAAAGTAATTAATTATGCAAGTAAACGAAAATCCAAATAAAGTTCCAGTTGAACTTAATCGCACAAGTCTTTATCTAGGCTTATTAGCAGTGTTTGTTTTGGGAATTTTATTTTCCAGTTACTTTTTCAATTAAATAAAAATTATGAGCAAATTAAAAGGGCCTGACGGCCGAATTCCCGATAGATTACCTGATGGTAGACCAGCTGTTGCATGGGAAAGAAGGTGGACAGAGGGAACTCTTCCTCTATGGCTAGTTGCTACAGCTGGTGGGATAGCAGTAATTTTTGTATTAGGTATATTTTTCTACGGTTCATACCAAGGAGTAGGTGCAGGCTAAATCAGTTATTACTTTTTGGCTATTTAGTTTTATCTAGCTCCAATATGAATCTGTAAATATCTTTAATTTTTCTTTAGTAAAATTAGGGATATTTTCTTTTTGGGTTATTAAACCATCCTTTAAAGAAAAGTGAGAGTTGCTTTCAGGTCGCTCTTTGTCTATAACTTTCGCTATTTCAAAGACAATTTTATTAGCAACTTTATTATTAGCTCTGAGATTTTCCAAAACCATCTCTACTGATACTTCTTGATGTGTTTGATGCCAACAATCATAATCAGTAACCATAGATAATGAAGAATAAGCTATCTCAGCTTCTTTAGCTAATCTTGCTTCAGTGTGATTAGTCATACCTATTATTGAACAACCCCAACTTCTATATAAATTAGATTCTGCTCTCGTTGAAAAAGCGGGTCCTTCCATAGCTAGATATATTCCTCCTATATGTAATTGTCTTCCCTCCGGGATATTTTTTTCTCCAACATTGCTTAAAATTCCTGATAAGTTCCGACAGAAAGGATCCCCCATAGTTACGTGAGCTACTGCTCCTTCATTAAAAAATGTTGCAGGTCTTTTATGAGTCCGATCAATAAATTGATCGGGAATAACAATATCAAGTGGCCGGATTTGTTCTTGAAGGGAACCAACTGCTGATGGCGCGATTATCCACCTCACACCAATTGATCGAAGAGCCCAAATGTTTGCTTTATAAGGTACTTCTGTAGGATTCAGTCTATGTGTTCTACCGTGCCTAGCTATAAAAGCAATTTCTAAATTGCCAATTTTAAAGAGCCTAATTGAATCAGAAGGTTTACCATAAGGTGTATCGATCTCAATTTCTTCATGACACTCTATTTTCTCAATTGAATAGAAACCACTCCCACCAATCACTCCTAATCTTGATTCTTTAATTGGTAATAAATGCTCTTTATTCATTGAAATGTAAATGACTATTAATCATCTGGTACTAATTGGAGGCGGACATACAAATGTTCTTTTGATGAGAAAATGGTTGATGTATCCGAAACTAATGCCAGAAATCCCTATCTCAATTATATCCAGAGATACGGATTTAGTTTATTCGGCGATGTTCCCTTCTGTTATTTCTAAATCAATTTCTTTAGAAGATAGCTTAATCGACATAAGATCTTTAGCTGAAAAAACAAGAATATCTTTCATCAAAAATGAAGTAACAAATGTTGATTTTCGCTTAAAAATAATTTCCTTAAAAAATAGACCATCAATTGATTACTCAAAATTAGTACTTAACTACGGAAGCCAAACCAAAATTTCAGTAGAATTTAAAGATTTAGTCAACAAACAAATTGCGTTCCCTATTAAACCTTTTTTTAAAGCATATGAGTTAATTAAAAACGAAGATAAGTATGATTCTGAAACTGAACAATCTTTTGTTATTGTTGGAAGTGGACTTGCAGCAATTGAAGTTGCGTTTGCTCTGAGAAAAAGATGGAAAAAAAGATCTTTAAAGATACTCTGCAAATCAAATAAAGTAGATGATAAAGTCTTAAAAACTTTTTACAGATCGAATATAGAGGTAGTTGGAAAACTTCCTGTTAATTATGGAAAGATTCTCTTATGTACAGGAAATTCATCACCTCATTGGGTACAAAAATATAATTCAGAATTGGATTCAAAAGGAAGATTTTTTACAACTCAGAAATTAAGGTTGAAAAATCTTGTAGGAACTTTTGCAACTGGTGATTGTGCTGTCATAGAAACCTCTAAAAGACCTTCATCTGGAATATTGGCAGTAAAAGTTTTAAATATATTGGCAACTAATATTCAGAGGGAAATAAAAGGTGAATCATTAAAAAAATGGGCTCCTCAAAAATTTGGATTGCAAATAGTAAATTCTTACCCCAGAAAGCTTCCGAAAGCTTTTGCTTTTTATGGAGATGTTGTTATTGGGCCTTCTTTTCTTATTTGGTACCTTAAAAATAAAATTGATGAAAGTTTCATTAAGAAATTTCGTGTTTTAGATTCGAATATGAATCAAAAAATCAAAGAAGATTGGATGGAAGACTGTAGAGGATGTGCGGCTAAAATTCCTCAAAGCACTTTAAATGAATCCCTAAGAAGTGCTCAACTTGAAAATTTTGCAACTTCTCCTGAGGATTCTGTTGAAATTTATAAAAATAACCAAGATATTATTCTTCAAAGTGTTGATGGATTTCCTGCATTGATAAGTGATCCTTGGCTAAATGCAAAAATTACTGTGTTGCATGCTTGCTCAGATTTATGGGCTTGCGGAGTAAAACTTTCTTCTGTACAGGCCTTAATATCTCTTCCAAAAGTAGAAAAAGATTTTCAAAGCTACCTTTTATCTCATTGTTTAAAAGGGATAAAAACAACAGTTGAAGAACAAGGGGGTGAGTTAATTGGAGGGCATACTTTTGAGTCAAGAAGTCATGTTGATCAACCTTATTCTTTAGGGATAGATATTTCTTTAACTGTTCAGGGAGTTTTGAAAAATGGAGAAAAACCATGGTCTAAATCCGGGATGCAAAAAGGAGATATTATCCTAATGTCAAGACCTCTAGGAGTTGGGGTATTTTTTGCTGCCCAAATGCAAAATATTAATTTGAAAGATAGTTCAGAGGAAATTATGAGAAATTTAGTTACAAGTCAGCAACCATTGATTGAAAAAATTTATTTGCTTCAAGATAAGTTTGGAGAAACATTTATAAATGCAGCTACTGATGTAACTGGCTATGGATTTATAGGACACCTTAAAGAGATGATTGATTCATCTAATTTATTAAGGAAAGATAATAATCTTGAACCTATTAGGGTCCTATTAGATTTATTGGCATTCAAAGCTTATCCAGGAGTATTTGATTTAATACATAAAGGGATCAAAAGTTCTCTGTTCGAATCAAATAAAGAAATATTTGATCAAATTATTTCAGAAAAACGTAATAATATAATTATCTCATTTTCAAAAAAAAATAAATTTAATAGTGACAGTTTTAAAGAAAGAATCTCATTATTATTAGATCCACAAACTTGTGGACCGCTTTTGATAAGTTGTGATCCTAAATATGAAAGTTTTTTAAAGGATGAATGGTATAAGGTCGGAGAAGTAATAAATTGATAGTTATTGCTTCTTGATTTTATCAATCTCTATATATCTCAACCTTTTAATTTCATCCCCCATTTTTTTTCCCGGTTCCCATCCTTCACTTTTTAAGAATTCCCCACTTTTCTTTGACTTAATAAATTTATAAATAAATAGCCATTTAAAAAATGATTTCCAAAAAGAACCCCCATTGGAAATTAATAATTTCACAGTCTCTTCATCTAAACTTTTTGTTTCAATAAATTCAGTCCACTTTGAGGGGGTCAAATTAAGGAATTTTTCTTTTTCTTTTTCTAATTGATTTGTGATATTTATGTACTCTTTGAGAATTTTCTTTTCCTTGCTATTAATAAAAAATCTTTGGCAAGTAAGCTCCAAATTTTCTGAATTTCTTAATAGGTAGAGAATATAATTACCCTTTAGTTTTTTAATCCACTTTAAACCCCTTAAAAATTTTTTATTAACACTAATATTTTTATTTAGAATAGAAATAATTTCCCAATCATGTAATAAAGAGACTATTTTTGCCAGATTATCGTATTTGTATATTTCTGACAATTCCATCCTAATTCTTATACTTATTCCTGGCGGAAATCTAGATTTTATATCATCATTTATAAGATCCCATGGCCATCTTTGGACAATCCTTTTACATTGTTGAAGTGATTTAGTTGAAATTTTGAAACCTAATCTTGATGCATATCTTGCGCATCTTATTAATCTACTAGGGTCATCTTGAATACTATTTTCATGCAGCAAATGTAATTCTTTTTCTTTTATATGTTTTATGCCATCAAAGAAATCATAAATTTCTTGCTTTGAGAATTCAAAAGCTATTGCATTTATACTAAAATCTCTCCTTTTTAAATCCTCTTCAATATTCGCATGTTTTACGATTGGATTTAATCCAGGAGCTTCATATTTTTCTTTTCTTGCAGAAGCTATATCAATTTTTAAATCATTAATATTTAGTTCTACAGTGTCGTATATTTCAAATTCTTTTATCAAACAAAGTTCGACATTTGAGATATTTTTTTTAATGAATTTTGCTAAATCAACTGAAGAACCCTCCGTAACTATATCAATATCAAGTGGTTTGAAAAAAGTCTTTTTATGAATCTTAGTGATTAATAAATCTCTTATATAGCCACCCACAATTGCAACTTTAACGCTACTATTCAATTCAATATACTCAGAAATTATATTAAATAAATTAAAAGGAATTTTTAATATTGCTGAATTTATATAAGCAGAAATATCAGTCATTCAAATTTCAGTTTATTGCTCTTATTGGAGCTAATCTTGGGTCTAGAATTTTGCTACCTTTATTACCAAACTTTACTGCTAAAGATATTTTTTCACCACTGCCAAAAATATGTATAATTTCACCCTTACCAAATTTGGAATGAAGTACTTTATCTCCAATTAGCCAACTTTTACCTTTACTGGGTCCCGAATATAGTTTTCTTACTGCATTAATAGGTTTATTAATAAATTCATTTGAATCGTTCCTATCTACTCTTGTTAAACGGTCAAGATGACGTTCCCTTCTAATAGAAGCACCACCAGATTGAGGCAATTCCCCGTCAATTAATTCCTCTGGTATTTCCGAGAGAAATATTGAAGGAATTGTTGCTTCTCGCATGCCTCCCCACAATCTTCTTTCTCTTGCATGTGATAAGAAAACTCTCTCTTTAGCTCTTGTTATACCTACATAGCATAATCTTCTTTCTTCTTCTAGAAGAGAAGGAGTATCAATTGATCTGTGGCTTGGGAACAAACCTTGTTCTAGTCCAGTTATAAATACATTTTGAAATTCTAATCCTTTACTGTTATGTAGAGTCATTAAAGTGACAGAGTTAGGATGATTCTTTTTTGTATCATTGTCTGTAGTCAAAGCTGCTGTTGACAAGAATCCCTCTACATCTGGGTTCTCGGTCTCTTCTTCAAATTGAGTAGCAGCATTTATTAATTCCTGAAGATTATTTCTTCTATCTTCAGATTCCTCTGAACCACTTGTTAATAAATCACTTAAGTAACCACTTTTTTCTAAAATTAATTGAAGAATTTGAGCAGGCCCCGAGTTCTCTATGTAGCAAAGAAGGTCATTCATAAGCTCTGTGAATTTATTAATGCCTTTTGATGATCTGCCTATAGTCTCATCTAAGCTTTGTTTGTCATTTATGACCTCCCATAAAGGAATGTTCAACTTATTTGATAGTTCATTAAGTTTCTGAATAGTTGTTTTTCCTATTCCTCTTCTAGGTACATTTATGATTCTTAAAAGGCTTACATTATCTGAAGAATTTACTAAGACTTTTAAATAGGCAACTGCATCTTTAACTTCTCTTCTGTCATAAAAACGTAATCCGCCAAAGATTGTATATGGAATTCTCCATCTTACTAGAGATTCTTCTAATACTCTAGATTGAGCCCTAGTCCTATAGAGGATTGCAAAATTTTTCCAGATTGGTTGATTATTATAATTATTTAGAGATCTTAATTTTGTTGTTATTGCCTCAGCTTCAGATATCTCATCATCGCAGCTAAGCAGCTTTAGAAGTTCTCCTTCCTCTCTTGTAGGTCTTAAAACTTTATCAATTCTTTCAGTATTATTTTCAATCAAAGAGTTTGCAGCGGTAAGAATATTTGATGAAGATCTATAGTTTTCTTCTAATTTAACCAGAGAGGCTTTCTGATCATTATTAGATGAATTTTTAAAGTCTTCTTGAAATCCAATTAATATTCTGAAATCTGCTGCCCTAAAACTATAAATACTTTGATCCGCATCACCAACAACAAAAATTGATCTATCATTCCATTCGCAAAATTTGTTTGGTTCAGTATTCCCAGCGGTAATTAATTTGATCAATTCATATTGTGTCCTATTTGTATCTTGATATTCATCAACTAATACATGCTGGAATCTTTTATGCCAGTAATCTCTAACTAAATCATTTTGCCTTAATAAAAATACAGGAAGTAGTAAAAGATCATCAAAGTCTAAAGCGTTATTTTTAGAGAGAGATATTCTGTATCTTCTGTAAGCATCTGCAATTATTTTATCAAAATGATTATCA
>QCVU01000029.1 GCA_003210275.1 Prochlorococcus sp. AG-686-M10 | reverse complement strand
AAACTCGTTTACTTTGCTTTATAGGTTCATCATCCCAATTAAGTCCTAGCCAATTTAATCCATTTAATATATTGGTTGTATATTCAGATTTAGATCGTAAAACATCGGTATCTTCAATTCGAATCAAAAATTTACCCTTTGTTTTTCTGGCATACAACCAATTAAATAAAGCTGTTCTTGCTGTACCTATGTGTAATAAACCAGTTGGACTTGGTGCTAACCTTAAACGTTTTTCCAATTTTCTTTAGAAAAGAACGGGACCGACGGGATTCGAACCCGCAACTTCCGCCGTGACAGGGCGGTGCTCTAACCAGTTGAACTACGGTCCCAGAATTTTTATTCTAAATTAATTAGATAACTGAGTTTATAATTATCAAACCATAATACTTTATTGATGTTGTTGTAATAAAAAAAACTCATAAATTTGAGGATTTAAAGAAATAATTTAGCTTCTTTTTAAAGAAGGAAACTTATTAATTTTTTTTAGGGCCTAAAGCCTGCTGGTTCAATTAATCGAACTTGATTACCTCGAGCTGTAAATTCTCTGCCTTGATCGCTTTGAACAACAACTCTCCCCCCAGATTTTACTCTGATGACTCTTGCGCGAACCCATCCTAAAGCAGCTGATTCGAGGACTTTAACCACGTCCCCAGGTTGAAGATCTAACTCCATCTATATGAAAAAATAATTTACAAAATGTTGATTTAAACGCGCCGTGGAGGACTTGAACCCCCGACATCAGGTTTTGGAGACCTGCGTTCTACCAACTGAACTAACGGCGCAATAAAAAGATTATAAGCGCCTTTATGACCATTAGGTTGAAATAACTTTACAACCTTATCGATCAAAGCGTTGTTTTACGCGAGTAGCTTTTCCTACTCTATCTCTTAAATAGAATAGTTTAGCTCTTCTTACTTTACCTCTACGTTCTACTTTTAGAGAGGCTACTTGAGGACTATGTAGCATAAATACTCTTTCAACTCCAATACCTTGAAAAATTCTTCTAACTGTAATGGTCTGATTAAGGCCACCATGTCTCTTAGCAATTACAACTCCTTCGTAAGGCTGAACTCTTTCTTTGTTACCTTCTGTAATTTTTACTCCAACCTTAACCGTATCTCCAACATATATTTCAGGCAATTGTTTTTTTAATTGTTCTCTTTCAAATTCTTTTATTAAATTCGATGAACTTAAATTTGTTTTTGTTTTGGAAATTAAGTCATTACCTTGTTTATCAACAGTTGATTCTGTAGTAATGTCAGTTTCATTAATGATTTCTGACTCATTTTCTTGTTTCTCTTTTGCCATTTTATGCTCAATAATTCTGCAAGATTATTATTTTAACCTTTCGACTCGCCTTTAGTAACCTTTTTAGGAAATGAAATTGTTTTCGAAAACATTTGCAACCCAGTTATTAGCATCCAAATAAGACCTAAAGAATTCAAGATCACGTATATTAATTCTCCGTTATCTCCGAGCCACTCCCCTTCATGTAGAGACATTAACCAGTGAACTTCATCTCTTGAATAGCCTAATAGATCTTTAGATATCCTATAGAATGTACCTGTTAAGGCCGAAATGAATAATGGGAGGAAAACCCAAGGTGCCAATGATTTATGAAATTGCCTAGAATTGATAATAAATTTCATTTTCTGTTTTACTACTGTTAGATTTGAGGTAGCCATGCAGACTATGGCTATTTTGATGATATTTACTTAATACTATTATTTATTCCAATGAAACATTTTGCAGATCTTTTATTAAATAAAAATAATTCTAAACCCAAAGATCAAGTTCCTTTTATCCAAAGAAGAAGAGGAATCGAAATAAAGTCTTCAAGGGAAATAAATTTGATGAAGAAATCGAGCAGAATTGTTGGGACAGTTTTGAGAGAAATAAATGACCTAATAAAACCAGGAATGAGTACACAAGATTTGGATGATTTTGCAGAAAAGAGGATAAGAGAAATGGGAGCTGTGCCAAGTTTTAAGGGTTATCACGGATTCCCATCAAGTATTTGTTCAAGCATTAATAATGAAGTTGTTCATGGTATACCAAACAAAAATAAAATAATTAATGATGGAGATCTTGTGAAAATTGATACTGGAGCTTATCTAGATGGCTTTCATGGTGATAGTTGTATTTCTATTTGTGTAGGTGAAGTAAGTGAGCAAGCTCAAAAACTAAGTGATGTGGCTCTTCAAGCTTTGTTCGCTGGACTTTCGAAAATTAAATCAGGTAATACTCTTCTTGATATTGCAGGTGCAATTGAAGATACTGTTAGATCCAATGGATTCAGTGTTGTTGAGGACTATACAGGTCATGGCGTAGGAAGAAATCTTCATGAAGAACCATCTGTTTTTAATTTTCGAACTAACGAATTACCGAATGTTGTTCTTCGGGAGGGTATGACATTAGCTGTAGAACCAATTGTTAATCAAGGCACCAAGTTTTGTAAAACTTTAAATGACAAATGGACAGTAATTACAAAAGATGGGAATTTATCAGCACAATGGGAACATACAATCGTTGTAATGAAAGACGGTATAGAAATTTTGACAGATAGAGACTTTTAGTTACTAATTTTTGCTATTTTCAAAAATTTACAATATAAAAAAATATATAACTCTTTAATAGGAAAAAGAATATAGGTAAGAGGGTTAGGGCTAATAATAATTAAAAAAATATTCAAATTCGCGAAATTGTAAATGTTATTAGATACAAATTCTGCACTCATAATTCCAATAGGGTTTAATTCTGACTTGAAAGGACCTAAGATGATTTTTCTAATTTTTAATTTTTTCTTTTCATGATTGTCAAGAAGGTTTTTTTTAAAGGAAACTAGTTGACCTATAAGCGATTTACTTATCTCGTAGGAGGGATTTAAAGCTGGCAATATTTCTGCTTCCGAGGTATTTATCCAAACTTCCTTTGCGATTGGTGAGTTGTTTTTGAAAGCAATTTCTTCAAATAAAGTTAGTAATTTAAATTTACTTAAAGCATTTATTTCTATTGAATTTTCGTAATTTGAATTTTCTTTACTTAAATCGTAAATTCCATGGTTCAAAATTAAGATATCAATTTTTTTTAGATGTTCTTTTAATAAGAATTCTTTCCCGCATTGCCATTCAATCCATTTATTGGGAGAGTCGTTATTTATTACGAAATTATTATTACTATGAGAAAATCCAATAACTTTATATCCTCTTTTACGAAATATTTTTGTTAATTCTTTCCCTAAAGCTCCTGAAGCGCCCGTAATACCAATAGTTTTTAATTCCCTCATTATATTATTAAATTTTGAATGACTCTGTTCATAGATTCAAATACTTTAAATTATTTTACTTTGCACTATGTTTTTTAATTTATTTGATTAAAAGTATTAAATAATTAATTGTATAGTTCTTAAAAAAATATTATCTTAAATCTATGGATAAATTAATTCGTTCATTATGAGTCAGATATTTTTAATTGGGTCCTGCGAGCCATTTAGTGGTAAGTCAGCATTAGTACTGGGAATATCAAAAAAACTTTTAGAACAAGGAAAAAAAATACGTGTAGGGAAACCATTAGCAACTTGTATTGAACTTACTAATTTACCTTCAATGACTTATGAAGGGTTGATAGATGATGACGTTAAATTTATTGGCTCTACATTAAATCTTGCAGAAGAAAACTTAATTCCTTCAGTAGGATTGTTAGATAATATATCTGCTGAGAAAAGAATTATAAATAAAGACTTAACTCCAGGTAAAGGGTTTGAACAAATAGAGGCATTAGTAAATGACGATTTTGACGGGTTAAATATTCTTGAAGCTGCAGGTAGCCTCAATGAAGGAATGATTTATGGTTTAAGTCTTCCACAACTTGCAAAACATTTAAACGCAAAAGTCCTTATTGTTAATCTTTGGGAGAATAGTAAAAGTGTAGATGCTTTACTAGATGCAAAAAAACAATTAGGAGATCATTTCGCAGGAGCCGTATTGAATGCTGTTGTTCCTGAGCAAGTTGAAAAAATAAAAAATAAAATAATACCCTCTCTCAAAGAGATGAACATAAAAGTATTTGGGGTGATGCCCAAATCTCCTTTACTCAGAAGTGTCACTGTAGGGGAACTTATAAGAAGGTTAGATGCAAAAGTAATTTGTTGTCCTGAAAAAGAACAATTACTCGTTGAAACATTAAGTATTGGTGCTATGGGAGTCAATTCCGCAATGGAATTTTTTAGGAGAAGGAGAAATATGGCTGTTGTAACAGGAGCCGAAAGAACTGATATTCAACTTGCAGCTTTAGAAGCTTCTACTCAATGTTTAATTCTTACTGGTTTGGGTGAACCTCTATTACAACTGATCCATAGAGCAGAAGAGTTAGAAGTGCCAATTTTAAAAGTAGACTTAGATACTCTTGCTACAGTGGAAATTATAGAACAAGCTTTTGGTCATGTCAGGATACATGAATCAATAAAGGCATCATATGCGGTTCAATTAGTTCAAGAGCATGTAAATCTAAAAAATATTCTTGAAACTATAGATTTTCCCTGCAATTTTCCAGATAAATGCTAATTTCAAATGTAGTAACTGTTTTATTTTGAGTCGTTCTTTAGACCTACCCTCAAGAGAAGGTGTTGATACCCTAGCTCAGGAACTTGCAAAACTTCAGGATAATGGGAAAAGAAGGATTGCTTTTTTGGGTAGTAGACATGTACCTGTAGTTGACATTCACTTAATCGAACTAATCGCAAGATCATTAGCAGAAGAGGGTCATACTATCCTTACCTCAGGATCTCAGGGAGTTAATGCCGCTGTAATAAGAGCTGTTTTAGATATTAATCCGTCCTTGCTGACTGTTCTTTTACCACAGAGTTTAGATAAGCAATTACCTGAAATTAAAAACCAATTAGAGAATGTTATGCATTTAGTTGAGAAAAGTGAGAATGATGAGCTACCGTTACCAATGGCCAGTAGTCTTTGTAATCAGGAGATTATTAATAGATGTGATCAATTAATTTGTTTTGCTTTTCACGATAGTGAAACTTTATTAAATAGCTGTAGATGTGCTGAAGAAATGGGTAAGGTAGTTAGTTTGTTATTTTTTGATTAAATTAACGACTATTGTTTTTTTTTAAGTTTATTTGAGTAATAATTAGGTTAATTTTATATATAAGTAATGGCGGAAAATTTTTCATTTGATGTGGTTTCTGATTTTGATAGGCAAGAATTAGTTAATGCTCTAGATCAAGTTAAGAGGGAGATTTCTCAAAGATATGATCTTAAAGGAACAGATACCTCCTTGGACTTAGAAAAAGACAATATTTCTATAACTACAAATAGTGAATTAACACTAAATTCTGTGATTGATATTATTAGACAAAAAGCAATAAAAAGAAAACTCTCTTTAAAAATTTTCGATTTCAACATTATTGAAGTAGTAAGCGGAAATAAAGTAAAGCAAACTATCACTTTAAAGAAAGGACTTAATCAGGAAATTGCGAAAAAAATTAGTAAAGATATGAGAGATGAAATTAAAAAGATCAATGTAAGTATTAATGGAGAAACATTGAGAGTAATGAGCAAAAGCAAGAATGATCTTCAATTAGCGATTAAGTTACTTGAAAATTTGGAGGAGACCTATAAAATCCCTCTACAAGCTAATAATTATCGATAATATGTTAATAATTAAGACCTTATAATGACAGATTATTCAAAATCTCTTATTGATTTATTAAGCCTAAAAATAAAAGATTATCCACGCTTTTCATTAACAGAAATTGAGAAATTTTGTTGGATGGCTGCCCATGAACATAAGCATGGAGTCTTGCCTTCTGAATACGATATAAGAGAAATAGATGAGGATCTTTATTTTCAATTATTGCAAAAATTTAAAGCAAGGTAATTCGTAACATTCATTTGTTAATTTCGTAAAACAATTATTAAAAAAATATTTTAATTAAATAAACAATTAATGCATTAATTAATTTCTTTAAATATGATAAATGAAAATCAAAATTAAATGTCAACATCTTTCAAAAATGTCACTCCAACGGGGCCTGGAGGAACAGCAACACTATTAATCGTATTATCTTTTACAGGGTTTCTTTTGCTCACACAATCTTTATTTGTTGTACCTTCTGGACAAGTAGCTGTAGTAACTACTTTAGGAAAAGTAAGTGGTGGTTCAAGAAGAGCAGGATTAAACTTTAAAGTTCCTTTCGTTCAGTCGGTCTTCCCCTTCGATATAAAAACTCAAGTTCAACCTGAGAAATTTGAAACATTAACAAAAGATCTTCAAGTTATTAGAGCAACAGCTACTGTCAAATATTCGGTTAAACCAAATGAAGCAGGCAGGATTTTTGCCACAATTGCTAGCAGAAATAGTGATGTTTATCAAAAGATAGTTCAGCCTTCTTTACTTAAAGCTCTAAAATCTGTCTTCTCTCAGTATGAATTAGAAACAATAGCAACTGAATTTAATGTTATTTCTGAAAAAGTAGCTGACACTGTGGCTGAGGAATTGAACTCTTTTGATTACGTAGATGTAAAAAGCTTAGATCTTACTGGTTTAGAAATAGCTGAGGAATATAGAGCGGCTATTGAACAGAAACAAATAGCTGGACAGCTACTATTAAGAGCTAAAACAGAAGTAGAAATCGCAGCACAGGAAGCTTTAAGGTATGAGACCTTAAATAAAGGCTTAAATGATCAGGTTCTTTTTAAACTATTCTTGGATAAATGGGATGGTAGTACACAAGTGGTCCCAGGCCTTCCTGGAACTAATGGATCAATGCCACCAGTAATTGTTGGAGGAAATAATAGATAAAATTAATTTTTTATAACACTAAAAGATTGATCGAATGCTTCTAGCGTTCGATCAATTTCTTCGTCACTGTGGGCTAAAGAAGTAAATCCAGCTTCAAATGGACTTGGAGCTAGGTATATTCCTCGTTTGAGCATTTCCCTATGTAGTTTGCCAAAGAGTTCGGAATTATTTGTTTTGGCTTCTTCGAAATTTCTTACTGGTCCTTCACATAAGAAAAATCCAAACATTGCACTTACGCTCCCACCATTTATTGCAATACCATTGTTTTCAGCAGATTGAATTATACCTTCAATTAACCTAGAGGTTGTTGACTCTAGCTTTTCGTATGTCCCTTCTTGTTTAAGTAATTCAAGAGTTTTAATGCCTGCTGTCATTGCTAATGGATTTCCACTTAAAGTTCCGGCTTGATATACAGGTCCAGATGGGGCAACCATTGACATTATTTCTTTTCTTCCTCCATATGCTCCCACAGGTAAACCTCCTCCAATTACTTTACCGAGGGTTGTCAAATCGGGCGTAACTCCAAATTTTTCTTGAACTCCTCCGTAGCTAATTCTGAAACCAGTCATAACTTCATCAAAAACTAGTAAAGATCCATTTTCAGTTGTGAGTTCTCTTAATCCTTCAAGGAAACCAGGTTCAGGAGTAATAAATCCTGCATTACCAACTATAGGTTCAAGTATTACTCCTGATATTGCATCAGGATTCTCAGAAAATAATTTTTTTACAGCTTCCAGATCGTTGTAAGGCGCAGTTAAAGTGTTTGCTGTTGTAGTTCTTGGAACCCCTGGGGAATCTGGTAAGCCTAGAGTAGCTACTCCTGATCCAGCTTTTACCAAAAACATATCAGCATGACCGTGATAGCATCCATCGAATTTTATTACTTTATCTCTTCCTGTAAATGCTCTCATTAGCCTTAAAACTGCCATACAGGCTTCTGTCCCACTGTTTACGAACCTAACCATCTCTACGGATGGAACAGCATCTATTACCATTTCGGCAAGTTTATTCTCTAAGACACAAGGTGCTCCAAAACTAGTTCCTTTTTCAATTGCTTCTTGCAATGCTGTTATTACTTCAGGATGGGCATGCCCACAGATGGCTGGTCCCCAACTCCCTATGTAATCAATATACCTATTCCCATCAACGTCCCAGGCATAAGGGCCTTTTACTCTATCAAAAACAATTGGCTGACCGCCAACGGACTTAAATGCTCTAACTGGGGAACTAACCCCTCCTGGCATTAATTCTAAAGCTGTAGAGAAAACTTCTTCAGAATGAGTAGTATTTAATATGTCAGTCAAAATTTAAATAAATGTAGTTTTTGAGAAAATTTCATCATGTTCTAACTTAGAAATAAGTAAAAATTTTGTCAATCAGATTGAAATTCTACATTATGATATTTTTATTGCGATACTTTGGAATGTAAATAATTAATTTTGAGGAAAATTTGATATGAAGTTAGTTTATTTCTAAATTATTCTTTGTTATAAAGAGTTTTCAGGATCATGAAAATTTAAGATCTTTTAGAATTATATTTCGAAAAGATCATCATCACCATCAAAGTAATCTTCATTTTGATTATCGATCTCTAGATTAATTAAAACTGGAGCATGATCACTGGGTTGTAAATTTTCTCTTTGATTCCTTTCTATTACACAGCTTTTAAGTTTTGATGAAAGGTTTTTACTGATATATATATGGTCTATTCTCCAACCTTTATTTAGTTCATATGCATTATTACGGTAATCCCACCAACTCCAATGCCCAGTTTCCTTTTCGAAAATCCGAAAAGAATCAATAAATCTTCCTTTTAGAACATTATTTAGTGCTTCTCTTTCCATCTTTGAAGCCATTATTCCCCCTTCGTATTTTTGAGGGGCATGAATATCTATTTCGCTTGGAGCTATATTAAAATCACCTAAGAAACAAACTAAATCATCATCTTTAACTTGCTCATCTAAGAATGCCGATAAATGATTTAACCATTTAATCTTATAATCGAATTTGTCAGAATCTATTGAAGAACCGTTTGGCACATAAACATTTATTATTTTTAACCCATTGATAACTGCAGAAATTAACCTTTTTTGCTGATTAAAATCTGTAGAAATATACCCCACTTTATCCTCGTTAGTAAATCCCTTATTTATATTTTCAATCTTAAACTTACTTATTATTGCAACACCATTGTAAGATTTTTGCCCATGGATAACAACTTCATAACCTAATTCTTCAAAATGCGATAAAGGAAAAGCATCATCTACAACTTTAGTTTCTTGTAGACATAAGATATCTGGATTTACCTCGTTAATCCAATTAGTAATTTGAGAAAGCCTTGTTCTTACAGAGTTTACATTCCAAGTTGCTATTAACAATTTATTACCAAATTATGTAAAATTAAAATAGCAAAAAATTCTAAATCTTAAATTATTTTGAAATTAAACAAAATGAAATTCAAATTAAATAAAAAGATATCAAGATTAGGGAAAGTATTTATTATATTTATTTCATTCATGAATATCAAATCTACTATATTAAATGCAGAAGAGTCATACTTGAATGAAATTGAAATTGATAGCTCTACAAAATTTGACACAGATAACTCAGCATTACCAACTAACCCTTTCGAAATAGTTGAGATGATTAGAAGGGCAAATAGTATGAATGATGCTACTAAGCCATCTGAGGCTATAGATGATGCATTAAAATTATTTAATAAGATTGAAGAAAAAGAAAGTCTTTAATTCAATAAATACCTTATTAAAAACATTTCTCAAACATAACTAAATATGATTAAAAATCCCATCCAAGAAGTTACAAATAAATTACAGTACAGGGCAATAGGTATAGTTAAAGGTATTTATAAACCAAATAATATTGATCAATTAAATCGAGGAACATTAACTGATAAAGAAGGAAAAATACTTGAAGCAGTTATCCTTGGTAAAGCGATATCTCTGATAAAAAAATATATCAATTTAGAGAAAAATCATTTTTGGATTGTTTATCCAAGAAATAAAAACATTCACAATCTACATTTACAGGTGGCAGGTATATGGGACCCTTATAAGTTAAATCAAGTTGATAATAATAATTCTGAAAAGGATCCTAATGAATTATTAGAAGAATTAAATTTAAACAATAATTATTTTTCCATAAGAGGAGAATTGGTTTATGTAAATACACAAAAGAAAGAGTTTGTTATAAAAATTTGTTCTTCTCCACCTTCAAAGAAATCAAAATATTCAAGTTTTAAAATTATTATTGAAGGAGAGATCTCTCTTCAATTTCTGAATAACTTTGTAAGCCTCGATGTAATTAGGGACGGAAGTACACTGCGAATGGTTAAATACGAAATTTTTAAAAAAATAGAATCTGAAAAAGGATAGTATTGATTATTACTGTCAATTTGTTATCTCTTGAATTCTTATTATTCAAAAATCGTTAAAGGGTTATGGAAGAAATTTTAATCGAGTGTTCTCCTGGGGTCTCTGGGGATATGTTATTGGGGGCTTTTTATGATTTGGGGGTACCAAAATATGAAATTGAAAAAACACTCGCATGTTTTGGATTAGAAAATCTATATTATTTAAACTTCAGAGAATCTCAAAATTGTTCAATTCGAGGAATAAAGGTTGATGTTGAGAAAGTTGATCAAAGTACTAAAAGAGATTGGAAAAGTATTAAAGATTTAATTCTTAAGGCTCAATTGAAAAAACAATTAAAAAAAAGAATTTATGAAGTTTTTGAGTCTTTAGCCTTAGCAGAAGGAAGAGTTCATGGTATTAACCCAGAAGATGTTCATTTTCATGAGATCGGTGCAATTGATTCCTTAGTAGATATTATTGGAGTCTGTACTTCAATTGAGTATTTAAAGCCAAAGAAGGTTTTTTGTAATGAACCAACTTTAGGGAGAGGTTTTATTCAGGCTGAGCATGGCAAACTATCAATACCATCTCCTGCGGTAATAGAGTTATTAAGAAAAAAAAATATTAAGGTGATCTCAAATTTTGATTCTGTAGAGGGCGAATTATCAACTCCAACGGGAATAGCCTTACTTTGTAATTTAGTAGAATCTTTCCAAATTCCTTATAAATATTCTATTGATTCCTATGGAGTAGGTCTTGGGACTTTAAAACTTCCATGCCCTAATATGGTCAGAGTTTTAAATATTAATTCTTATGATGAGAATTTTATAGATCAAAAAATGAGTCCAAGATATGAGGAGATTTGTATTCAAGAGGCATGGATTGATGATCAAACATCTGAAGAAATAGCTAATTTATTGGAACTATTTAGAAAAGAAGGAGCATATGATGTTTGCTCTCAGACAATTAATATGAAAAAAAACCGAATAGGTTTTTCTCTCCAAGTTATCTTACCTTTAGAAAAGAAAGAGTATTTCAGGAAATTGTGGTTTCAAATCTCTACTACTATAGGATTGAGAGAAAGAAAACAATCGAGGTGGGTTTTACTAAGAAGAAAGGGGGAGTGCTTAACAACTTTTGGAAAAATTAGGTTTAAACAATCAATGAAACCTAATGGAACTATTTATATGAAACCAGAGAACGATGAAATTTTAAGATTGCAAATTGAGAATAATAAAACTGCTCAAGAAGTAAAAAATATCATAAAAGAATCTTGCAGAGAATTTAAAGCTTTAGAAGATTGGGAATAAGGTTCAATATGCAAAAAATATTTTTTATAAAGCTTTTTAATAATATTAACTTTGCAATCTTGAAGAAACTTTTTTTTCTTTTGAGCTTATCTTATTTCTTCTTTTATTTTTTTAAAAATTTTGATCAAATTTCATTCAACATAGATTTTGCTAGAAATGGAAAATATATATTTTTATCATTCTTATTTTGTATTCTAAGTATTTTTTTTAATGCGATAGCTTGGGAAAATATAGTTATTTGGTTTGGTAAAACTAAAACTAAAACTAATTTAATTTCCTTTTATGTACTTACTAATGTTCTTAAGTACGTTCCTGGAGGTATTTGGCATTTTTTTGAAAGATACAATTTTCTAAAGGATTTAAGTAATCCTCAATTGGCTTTTTATTCGACATTAATTGAACCTTATTTTATGTTGTGTTCATCATTCTTATTGGCTTCAGTTGGCATAATTTTTTCCCCATTTTATTTTTTACTACTCATTCCTTTGGTATTTCTGAATAGAAAATTAATTTACCTCATTTTGAGAAGGCTAGAAACCTTAAAAGTTAAAACTATTAGTGCTTTAAAATTTAATAATGTAAAGTATCGATTCGAGGAAAGAATAAAAATAATTTCTTTCTTCCCTGCGAGAGCCTTTCTGATAGAAATTCTTTTTCTATTATCAAAATTTATTGGATTTATTATTTGCTTTTATATAGTTAATTTAGAAAATCAATATAATATCTTTTATTTATTGGTAATTTTTTGTTTGTCTTGGGCTATTGGATTAATAGTGCCAACAGCCCCTGGAGGCGTTGGTGTATTTGAGGCTTGTTTTCTTTTTTTTATTGGAAAAAATATTCCACAAAATATAATTTTTGTAAGTTTAATTTATTTTAGATTGATATCAACGTTTGCAGATTTGTTTTTAGGTCTACCTTTCTTATTAAGAAAACTTTTAAAAAGAATTTAGTTCTTTTTTTCTAAGCTTGGAATTAATGTACTTGATGCAATTAGTCCTAAGACTGTTATGAAGAGTGCAGGAAATATCGCTTCTGCCATTCGTTCATCTCCGGCATATTGATATATCCTTACCGATAAGGTATCAAAGTCAAAAGGTCTGAGAATAAATGTAATTGGTAATTCCTTAATGGTGTCTACAAATACTAAAAGTGATCCAACAAATATCGGTCCTTTTAACAGTGGAATATGTATCTTTTTGATAATGGCAAGCCAATTAGAGCCTAGTCCACTTGCAGCCTCATCAAGCCTGGGAGATATTCTTTCAAATCCAGAATCAAGAGTACCTTTTGAAATAGTTAAAAAACGAACTACATAACCCCAGATCAGAAGAAGTACAGCCATAAAGTGGAACTTTGAACTGGAAATAGTTATTAATGATATAGCTAATACAGTACCTGGTATTGCGTATCCAATACCAGCAGGGAATGTTATAAATCGAACAAGTAAATTTTTATTCTGACGATTAGCTAGCGTTAATATTAAAGAGAAAATTAATGTTACTATTGCCGCAATTATTCCAAGACCAATAGTTCTAAAAGTAAGAGATAGTATTTCTATGGTGAACCCGTTTTTTAGCTGATCAATATTTAACAGAAACCAAGAAAATGGAATTCCAATAGAAAATAATGGAGGTAATAAAGTAACTAAAACTGCTAAGTAAGACCTATTTCCTTTTAACTCAAATCCGAGAGAACTTAATGATGCAGGATTTTCACTCCAACGTTTTGTCTTCCTTCTAGAAAATTTTTCAAACAAAATTAAAGTAAAAACTATTATCAAGGCAACTAACGATAAGCCAATAGCGCTCTTAGGATTACCTTCAATTATCCAATTCTCAGTTACTCCTTTAGAAATACTTGGAATATTTAACAACTCAACAGTTCCTAATTCATTCATTACTTCCATACACATAAGGCTGATTCCAGTTATTAATGCTGGGAGAGCCATTGGAAGAGCAATTTTAAAAAAGCTACCCCATGGTCCAACTCCTAATCCTCTACTAGCATTAATTTGATTAACTCCAAATTTATTAAAACTTTCATTAGCAAGTAAGAAAACATAAGGGTAAGTAGTAATTGAAAGTATAAGAACTCCCCACCATATACCAGTTATTTGATATCCCAAAATGCTTCCTAAATCCTGTAAAACTGCAGTTAACAAATATGCAGGAGTTGCTAGTGGAATTAGTTGAAAAATACGAAGAGTTTTCCTCAATCTAAATTCGCAATTTGAAAGTAACCAACCATTTAAAGTCCCTAAACCACCTCCAAAAAAACTAACGAGTATTAAAAGTTTTAATGTGCCAAATATTTCTTTTCTTCCTGCAATACCTAAAGAAAAACTCCCACCTAAAATAAAATCTATTCCCTCAATTAAAAAATTAAAAATTGGAATTATCACTATAAATGCAACTATAAAAGAAGCAATATTTAAAGGCTTTAAATCTGATAAAAATATTTTTGTTTGTTTATTAAAGATTTTCAAATATTAAATAAAACTTTATTATGATTGGTCTTAAGAATTAAATCTACAACAATCAAGTTGATTCTTAATAGTTTGATGATCTAAGTTTTTTCCTATTAAAACAATTTTGTTTGATTTCTCATTTTCCCATTCATAATCATCAAGAGAAAAACGTTTACCAGACAAATGAAAAACATGTTTTCTTTCGCTTTCTATAAACCATAAAATTCCCTTAGCTCTAAATACATTTTGTGAGATTTGATTATCTAAAAAATTTTGAAACTTTCTTAAAGAAAATGGTTCATCCGTCTCAAAAGAAATAGATGTAAATCCCTCAATATTATTAATTAAATCATGTGAATGGGAAGAGTGATCATGTGAATGGGAAGAGTGATCATGTGAATGGGAAGAGTGATCATTCGACTCTTTATTCTTATTCATCTTCTCTTTAAATTGAAAAGTATCTGTTTCGAAAAGTCCCACACTCATTATTGTTTGCAGACCAACTTCACTATTAATCGATCTCAAAATCCTTGGCTCTCTTTTTATACCATTAATATGGCTCTCAATTTTTTTTAAATGAGTATCAGTTACTAAATCACATTTATTGAGTAGTAAAATATCACCATATAAAATTTGTGAGTAAGCAACACTAGATTTTTTTAAATCAAAATCAAAGTTATCTGCATCAATAAGAGTAATAATCGAATCTAATCTTACTTTTTCTCTAAGATCCCCACCTGCAAATGTCATTGCTACAGGGAGTGGATCTGCAAGTCCAGTAGTCTCAACAATTAAATAATCAATTTTTTCAGGTCTATCTAATATCTTAGATACAGTGTTTAATAATTCTCCGTTTATTGTGCAACAAATGCATCCATTATTTAATTCGATCATATCTTCAGCAGTTTTTATGATTAATTCATTATCAATTCCTATCTCTCCAAATTCGTTAACTAAAACAGCAGTTTTAATACCAACTTGATTTTTTAAAATGTGATTTAAAAGTGTAGTTTTACCTGAACCTAAGAATCCACTAATAATAGTAATAGGGAGTAAATTTTTTTCCA
>QCVU01000028.1 GCA_003210275.1 Prochlorococcus sp. AG-686-M10 | reverse complement strand
TTTAATACCTGCTTCTTCTCCATCAGATAAATCAGTAATTTCTAAGCTCATTCCATTATTATCTGCCCATCTTGAATACATTCTTAATAGAATTTCCACCCAATCTTGTGCATCAGTGCCTCCCGCACCAGCATTAATAGAGACGATAGCAGCTTCTTTATCATATTCACCACATAATAATCTTTGGAATTCCCACTTATCTAAATTCTCTCTTAAAGTTACTAACCCTTGATGTGACTCTACAATCATTTCTTCTTCAGGCTCTAAGGAATAAAGCTCAAGAGAAGCTTCAGCATCAGAAATGAACATTTTCCATTTATCTAACAATTGAAGTTGATCTCTAACATCATCAAGGTTGAGCATATGTTTTTTTGCATCTTCCTGATTACCCCAGAATTCTGGTTGAGCAGTAATTTGCTCTAACTCTTTTTTCTTAGCTACTAAATTGGGGACGTCAAAGACAATCCTGAGCATTACCCAGGCGCTTGGTTAACTCTGAAAGATCTTTTTTAAATTCTGTTATATCTATCAAAATAGAATTTAATTGTTATTTATAATCTAACAAGCACTTTTATTTAATAGTATAAAGTAAATAATATTTTAAAAAAATGTCTAAAGTTGAAATTTATACCTGGCGATTTTGCCCATTCTGCATACGGGCGAAATCTTTACTTGAAAAAAAAAATATAACTTTTACTGAACATAAAATAGATGGCGATGATAATGCAAGAGAACTCATGATGGAGAGAGCTAATGGTAAAAGAACAGTTCCTCAAATTTTCATTGATGACAAAAGTATTGGTGGTTGTGACGAACTTTATGAATTAGAAAAAGAGGACAAACTGGACTTATTACTGAATTAGATAATATGAAATTTCTATTTGTAGTAGACCCAATAAAAAATATAAATCCATTAAAAGATTCATCTGCAGCATTAATGCAAGCTTCTTCTAAGAAAAAGATAGAAGTATGGACTTGTACTCCTCAAGATCTAGAGGCAAGAGGAGATGAAGTATGGGCATCTTCTTGGAGAGCTGAAGTTTGTCCATGGGTTTCTTTTAAACAAAACAAATGTATCCCTCTTGCTGAATTTAATTGTATTTGGATGAGAAAAGATCCCCCAGTAAATGAGGGATATTTATATGCAACTCATCTTTTGGAAGTGGCCGAAAGAAAAGGAGTAAAAGTTATAAATAAGCCTTCCTCATTACGTGCTTGGAACGAAAAATTAGGCGCATTGAGGTACAGCCATTTGATGGCTCCAACAATAGTTGCAAGTAAAGTAAAAGATCTTATTAATTTTGCACAAATTAATCATGATGTTGTTGTTAAACCACTTGGTGGAAAAGGAGGACAAGGCGTTATTCGTCTAACTAAGGATTCTCCAGGTATTAAAGCAATGATTGAATTAATAACATCGCAAGAACAATTACCAGTAATGATGCAAAAATTCATTCCCGAAGTAAAAGAAGGGGATAAAAGAATAATTATTGTTAACGGTGAGCCAATTGGATCAATAAATAGAATTCCTCAAGGGGGAGACTTTAGGAGTAATTTAGCTATGGGAGGTAAAGCAGAAAAAACAAACCTTACAGCTAAAGAAAAAAAGATTTGTAATGAGTTATCTCAACATTTCAAAGATGAAGGTTTATTCTTTGTTGGTATAGATGTAATAAATGAAATGCTTAGTGAAATTAATGTAACAAGTCCAACAGGATTAAGAGAGATAGAAATTTTATCTAACAAAAGTGTTTCGGATCAAGTAATTGAAAAATTATTAGAAATTATTTAGTAGTTTTGGCAAGAAATATTTGCTTCACTAAAGATTTAAATTTAAGTTGAATCTCCTCAATTTCTTTTTTAGAGATAGAACCTTTTACTAACCCTGAACCAGCGGTAAATTCTAGATTTTGATCAATATAACGTGCTCCTCTTATAGCTACTCTGAATTCTGAATTCCCTTCAGAATCTACCCACCCTATTGGCGAAGCATAATTCCCTCTAGAAAATGATTCAAGTGTGTTTATCCAATTAATTGCTTCTATTTTAGGAGATCCACAGACTGCTGGAGATGGATGCAAAACTCTAAGCAAATCAAAAGGGCATATGTTATGAATCTTGGAATATACCAAAGTTTGTAAATGAGAAATATCTCCAAAAGAAGTTACCTTTAACGAACTTTTTGTATAGTTATTAATCTTTAAAACTTCCAAAGATTTAATTAAATACTCAAGTACATAATTATGCTCTTTTATATCCTTAGAGCTTTCCATAAGAGAATCCGGATTGGAATCACTTGATACTGTTCCAGCAATAGCTTCTAAAACTAGATCTGGCTTCCTAAAAGAAAATAATTTTTCAGGCGATGCTCCAAATATAATATCTTTACTATTTCTCCTCCAAACATATCTGCAAGTATTTGGTTGGTTAGTTTTTAATTTTTTTAAAATATTTATTAGATTTAATTTATTTTTAAATTCTATTTTGACTCTTGAAGCTAAAACTATCTTGTCAAGGCTACCTTCCTCTACTAATTTAATTCCCTTCTTTATTAATTGCTTCAAATTATTATTTGATAATTCTAAAGAATTCAAAAAATAATTGATCGAAGGATACTTAAAACTATTTTTACTTTTTTGATTTTTTGAATTTAAGACCTGATCCCTTATTGACCATAGTTCTTCAATTAAGGTCCTCAACGAAGATTTACCCTCTACATGTGCATTAATTCTTAACCAACAATTCTTTTTATTTTTAATAATCAATATTTTAGGTAAAATGGCTTCTAAACCAGGAACGTCATACAAGCAATATTTTTTCTTTAGATTCTCTGAAAAAGAAAAAAAATAAATTATTTTTGAAAGCGCAGATGTATTCGATTCATCAGTCAAATTTATTAGATTATTAAAGTTCTCATCGCTAAATTCTTTGGCTACTTTAAATTTTTTAGGCCCTTCTAAAGTTAGATATTTACATTTCTCAAGAGCTATATATGACATTTTATTATCCTCTTCCCAAAAAGAAGAAAAAGAATATTTATCAATAAAAAATTCATATACATCAAATAAATCAACACAAGGTATCTCCATACAAATACTTACTAATCCGGAATTAACCCCTTTCTTATCGAAATTGGAAAAAACGCCTTTTAAAAAGTCTGAAAAGTTTAAATTATTTTTCATCACTTATTGAAAATAACTAAAAATCATGCATTAAAGTAAAAAATGTAACTCAATTTATAAACTATATTTAATAATTATAGTTTTTCTTAACTGCATTAATAATGAATAAAAGAAATAAAAGTTTATGGAAACAAGCAATAAAATGGCCTCTTTATTCAGTAGCAATTTTACCAGTTTTTATTTCAGGAGCTTATACCCTCAACTCTTTCAAAAATGTCAAAATATATAATTTAATTGCATTCACAATCGCTGCGATATTAATACTAATTTGGGAAAATCTAACTAATGATTTATTTGATTCAGAAACAGGAATTGATGAATTTAAATTTCATTCCATTTTAAATCTTGTGCGAAGTAAAGCAATAGTTTCAATTACCGCTTATACATCTCTATTAATTGGATTATTAGTAATTGCCATTATTTCAATTTCGACGAGCATAAATGTAATGCTATTAGTCGGCACTTGCTGCTTCTTAGGATATTTATATCAAGGACCGCCTTTCCGTTTGGGCTACCAGGGTTTAGGAGAACCATTATGTTGGTTAGCTTTTGGCCCCTTTGCTTACGCCGCTGCTTTAATTGCTTTAAATCCATCAGATATATACATGATTTCTATTCCTTGGAAAGAGTCATTATTACTTGGTTCAGGATCCTCATTGGCAACCACACTAGTACTATTTTGCTCTCATTTTCATCAGATAAAAGAAGATAAAGAACATGGTAAAAATTCACCTTTAGTTCGTTTAGGAGCTAAAAAAGGAGCTAAAATTATCCCTTGGATAGTTGTTATAATTTATGTTTTCCAACTTTTTTTAATAATTAATGGATTTATTCCGATACTTTGTGTTCTTTTTCTTATAAGTTTTCCTCAATCATTAAAGCTTATAACTTTGTTGAAATATTCATATAACAAACCTGAAGCAATAAAAAATTGTAAATTTATTGCTATCAAATTCCAAACGCTAAATGGAATTGGATTAATAGCAGGATTTCTCATAGATTACTTAATTTATAAATGAACTTAACTTTTAAAAAAAAATCTTTTTTCTTTAAATTATCTTCGAAAGTGGATAATTCAAATACAACATATAACTATAAATCTGGGTGGATAATTAAATTAAAAAATATGGAAAAGGGAGTTGGTTTTGGAGAAGTAAATCCACTAAGAAAAAAAGATTTAGATGCATGTAAAATACAATTAAATCAGATTCCCAAATACGTAAATTCAAAAAATATATCTGAGTTAATAAAAAATTATCACCCGTGCATTCAATCAGCAATAAACTCTGCATTAGCTGAAATTGAAAGAAAAATAAATTTTCAGGAAAATTATTACTTTAATGAAATTGATCAAACAGCTATACTTTTAGATCCTCATAACGCTCTTAAAGAATTAATAATCTTAAAAGGTAATAAACTTTTGAATGAGAAATCACTCACTATTAAATGGAAAGTAGGCATACAAGATAATTTCTCCGAAGAAAAAACTCTAATAGAGATACTAAATCATTTAAAAAGTAATATTAAATTAAGAATAGATGCGAATGGTTCTTGGAAAAGAGAAATAGCTAATAGATGGGTTGATATTTTGAAAGATATTGAAAATATAGATTGGCTAGAACAGCCTCTTTCTAAAGATGATATAGAGGGTTTAAAAGAACTTAATAAAAAGATGCCAATTGCTTTAGATGAATCACTATTAAAATATCCATATTTAATTAATGAATGGGATGGTTGGCAAATTCGCAGACCTTCTCAAGAAAGAAATCCTATGCATCTTTTAAAAGAGTTAAAAGATAAAAAAGGTTTCAGATCCTTAAGCACTTCTTTCGAGACAGGAATAGGCAGAAGATGGCTTTTTCATTTATCCTCTCTACAGCTATTGGGACTAACTCCTAAAGTTCCTGGTTTGGCTTTAAAAAAAAATCCTAATTCTTTTCTTTTCCTAAATGATGCTCAAAAGATATGGGATCAACTATGAAAAATAAAATTCATATTATTGAAGTTGAAAATAATGAAAAAGAATCTATAAAAAAAATTCTTGAAAATATAAACGATAAAAAAATAACCTATATAAAAAATAAATCTTATAAAACTGAAGAGATATTAGAGACTATTGATATAACTGGACCTGCAATTATCTTAAATAGTAGTGGTAGTAGTGGTAAGCCTAGAAAATGCATACATAGTTTAGAAAATCTAAATTCGTCTGCTAAAGCATCTGGAATTTGGCTTGAAAAGCAAGGATTTAAATTACAAAACTGTTTAATTTTTAATACTTTACCTTTGAATCATATCAGTGGATTAATGCCACTATTTAGAAGCAAAATATGGAGTTGTGATCATATCAATATTTCTCCAAAGTTAATTAAACAAACCAAGGAATTATTAGTCTTTACTAATGAGATAAAAAAAGAAAATCAACATCTCATAACATCATTAGTTCCAACACAATTAAAAAGACTTTTATCTGAAAAAGATGGTATTAATTGGTTAAAGATTTTTGATTTAATTTGGATTGGTGGTGCATCTATATCGATTGAAACCTCTCGCAAGTGCAGACTAGAAAAAATAAATTTAGCACCCTGTTACGGATCAACTGAAACTGCTGCCATGGTTTCAAGCTTAAAACCTAAGGAATTTTTAAAAGGAATTGATAATGTCGGAGAAATACTATGTGATATAAATTTAAGAATTAGTAAAAAGGGTTTAATAGAAATCAAATCAGAAAGAATAGGCATTGAATTACTTGAACCTTCTATAACTAAAAATTTTAAAGATAAAAATGGTTGGTGGGAAAGCAGTGATTTGGGAGAGATCCAAGAATTGAATGATTCTTCTTATTTGAAATTTATTAGCAGAATAGATAATGCTTTTAATTCTGGAGGTGAAATAGTTTTTCCAGAAGTAATTAAATTACGATTAAGTGAATTTATCTCAAATAAAAAAATTCCAATAGAAAATTTTATAATTTCAAATATACCTAATAAAGAATGGGGAAATAAAATTGAAATCATCATTGATTTTAAAAAACAAACTAGTAAAATAAATATTGAAAATTCATTAAAAATATTAAAAAACTTTTCTAAAAATTGGCCAAAACATGAGAGGCCTGAGACTTGGATTATTGGTAAAAATAAATCAAATTATATTAAAAAATCTAATTTCATATTTGAAAAATAGTAGCTCATGATAATTAACACTCTTTTAAATTAGTATTTATATTGGAAGCCTCTATCCACCTTTCCAGTTGATCAGGTAATTTAACTTTCAATTTTGAATCAACATCTAAAGAACAATGAATAATTTTTCCTTCAGCGACGTTAATTTCATCCTTTAAAAAAAATGTATTCACTTGAAATAAGTGATTATTAATTTTTTTGGGGAATATCTTAATTGAAAGTAAATCTCCAATCTTAATAGGTGATAAAAAACTAGCTTCACAATTAACTATGGGACATATAATTTGATTTTTATGGGAATTAGCATTCGGAAAAATATCCTGATGAGGAATACCATATATATCTATACTTTCTTCCCAACTTTCATGCGCCCATCTTAAAAGGTTGTGAAAATGTAATACTCCCGCAGAGTCACAATCACCAAACCTTACTTTCCTTTTTAAAATCAACCAATTTTTAGGTTTCATTAAAAGGTTTACCTATCTACAGAACCCATAATGACGTCTATCGAACCAAGAATTGCCATAATATCAGCTATCTTTGCTCCCTTTAAAATATGAGGCAATATTTGAAGATTATTTAAATCAGCAGCTCTAATTTTAAATCTCCATGGTGTAACTTCATTATTTCCTTGAATAAAAACTCCTATTTCACCTTTCCCAGATTCTAATCTTGTATATAATTCTCCATTAGGAATCTTAAAAGTTGGCGCAACTTTCTTAGCTACATATTGATAATCCATACCAAATATTTCACTTTTTTTATCCTCTGTAGCCATACGTTTAGCTTCTAAATTTTCTGTTGGACCTCCAGGAATCATTTCGCAAGCTTGACGAATAATTTTTAATGATTGTCTCATTTCTTGAACTCTTACTCGATATCTGGCATAACAATCACCTTCTTTTTCTGAAGCAATTTCCCATTCAAAATCGTCATAACATTCATAACTATCAACTTTTCTCAAATCCCAAGAGACTCCAGAGGCCCTAAGCATTGGTCCAGAAAGTGACCAATTGATTGCTTGATTTCTTTCTATAGTTCCAAGACCTTCAATTCGTTTTTTGAATATAGGATTATTTGTTATTAGTTTTTCATATTCATCAATCTTTGGAGCAAACCAATCACAAAAATCAATGCATTTTTCTAACCATCCATAAGGCAAATCACATGCCACACCTCCTATTCTAAAAAAATTATTATTTATCAATCTTTGTCCAGTAGCAGCTTCCCAAAGGTCATAAATCATTTCTCTTTCTCTAAAGATATAAAAGAATGGAGTTTGAGCTCCTACATCTGCTAGAAATGGACCTAGCCATAAAAGATGATTTGCAATTCTATTGAGCTCCAACATTAGAACTCTTATATAACTGGCCCTTTTGGGTACAACAATATTCGCCAATCTTTCTGGTGCATTTACTACAATAGCTTCATAAAACATTCCGGCTGCATAATCCATTCTGCTTACATAAGGTACATACATAACGTTTGTCCTGTTTTCAGCTATCTTTTCCATTCCTCTATGCAAATAACCAATTACGGGCTCACAATCTATTACATTCTCGCCATCAAGGGTTACAACTAACCTCAAAACTCCATGCATAGATGGATGATGAGGGCCAAAGTTGACCACCATCGGTTCTGTTCTAGTCTCTAGTTGAGCCATTAATAATTTAACCTCTATTTAAATCTTAGTAGAAAGTTATGCAAACTGACCTTTCTGATTCATCTTTATTCAATCACAAGTCAGTAATGACAGATGAAATTTTAGTTTCTATAGACCAATATCCATTAATATCAGACAAAAAACTAACAGCGATAGATGCAACTTTAGGTGGCGGTGGACACTCATATCAATTATTAAAAAAATATCCGGATTTAAAAATAATTGGACTAGATCACGATCCATTCGCGAGGAAGTCAGCATTTAGTAAGCTTGAAGAATTTAAATCGAGGATTGAAATACGTCCATCAAATTTTGCTAACTTTGAGCCAAAAGAAAAAGTTTCTTTTGTAATAGCAGATCTTGGAGTCAATAGTAATCAAATAGATAACCCACAAAGAGGCTTTAGTTTTCGAAAAGATGGGCCTTTAGATATGCGAATGGATCCTTTACTTGAGATGAATGCAGAGAACTTAATTGAGATATTAAGTGAAAAAGATCTGGCTGATTTAATTTTTAAATTTGGTGATGAAAGATTATCAAGAAAGATTTCTAGGAGAATCAAAAAAGATTTAAAAGAAAAAGGTAAATATTCGGGTACAAAAGATTTAGCCTATTCCATTGCTGGTTGTTTCCCACCCAAACAAAGATATCGAAAAATTCATCCTGCGACTAGAACATTCCAGGCATTAAGAATTGCTGTTAATAAAGAAATCGAAGCACTAGAAAGATTTTTAGAGATTTCTCCAGATTGGCTATTACCTGGGGGGATAATTTCAATCATTAGCTTTCATTCAATAGAAGATAGGCTGGTTAAAAATTCTTTTAAGGGTGATGAAAGATTAAAAAATCTCACAAAAAAACCAATTACACCAAATGAAAAAGAAATTGAAAATAATAAAAGATCTCGAAGCGCAAAATTAAGAATTGCTCAATTAAAATAATTGAGGTCTCAGCGTAAATATTTAATAGAATCTGTAATTATCTCAATTGATTTTTCTATATCTTCTGAAGTAGTCATCAAACCAATACTTAATCTTAATGAAGCCTCTGCTTCTTTAAAAGATCTTCCTAGAGCGAGTAATACATGCGAAGGCTCACCATTACTACAGGCTGACCCACTAGAACAGATTATTTTAGATTTCAAACTTTTATGCAATTTTGAACCGTTGACATCAAGTACTGTCAGATTCAAATTATGAGGTAATCTTTCTTTCATTGACCCATTTATTTCTACTCCAGAATTATTCTCTAATAATCCTTTCAAAAGTTTATCTCTGTGAAAAAGAAATTTCTGAATATTCTCTTTTTGATTTAAAACTGCTATTTCTATTGCTTTGGTAAAGCCTACTATTAAAGGTAATGGTAATGTTCCCGATCTTAAACCAAATTCTTGACCTCCTCCTAACACTAAAGGTTGCAGTTCAATATCTCTATCAATCAAAAGTATTCCTACCCCTTTAGGACCATATATTTTATGAGAACTTATTGTTAACATATTTGCTACTGAGTCAAGGCTATCTAACACCAGACAACCTAAACATTGTGCATAATCAGAGTGGAGAACTATATCCCTTGAATTGCATATTTCTGAAATTTTTTTTAAAGGCTGAATAACTCCTATTTCGTTATTTGCCATCATGATACTTACCAAAAATGTATCATCTCTTATACAGTCAATAAATTTTTCCTCTGAAATTAAACCATCTTTTTCTGGACTCATTTCAGTAACATGAAATCCCTCTTTTTTTAATTGATCTAAAGGCTCTAATACAGCTTTATGCTCAGTTTTTAGAGTGATAATATGACCATACTTTTCTGTTTCCTTATGATAGTTTCTGGCAAAACCTAACAAAGCCAAATTATTAGATTCTGTTGCTCCGCTAGTAAAGATTACTTTCTTTTTTTTTAGAAATAAGTATTCTTGTATTTTTTCTCTTGAGACTTCCAAAATGGCACCTGCATTAATACCAGCTAAATTTGATTTAATCGAAGGATTTGAAAATATTTCGCTCCAATAGGGTGCCATAGAATTTACAACCTCCTCTAAACAAGGTGTTGAGGATTGATAATCTAGTAGTATGGAAGTTGAAAGCATCATATTTAGTATATAAAATAATCATTAGGCTAAATAAAATTTAATTCAAAATAAAAAAAAATGAATGACACTAACCAAATAAATAATGAAGTACTTAGAAAATCAAAAATTTTATTGGTAGATGATGAGCCTGGTTTAAGAACAGCTGTAAAAACATTCCTCGAAGACGAAGGTTTTGAAGTCTTTATTGCCGTTGACGGAGAGGATGGATGGGAAAAAGCTCAAAAAATTTTCCCAGATTTAATTATTAGCGACATTATGATGCCGAGATCCAATGGTTATGTTTTATTAGAAAAAATAAGAGAAGATGAAAAACTGGGAGGTACTCCAGTTATTTTTCTTACAGCAAAGGGAATGACTTTAGATAGAACCCAAGGATATCTTGCAGGTATTGATGATTATATTTCTAAACCCTTTGATCCCGATGAATTATCTGCAAGAGTTAAAAATGTAATCAAGAGGCAAGAGAGATTACTCAAAGAAGCAGCCCGATTTGCCGATATTGATGTTACTAAAATGGCACAACAGATCACTGAAATAAAATCTATGCTTACAGATCAGAATCCACTCAATCAAGAAAATTCTATAGATATTCCAAGTTTTACGCCAAGAGAAGCAAGTGTACTTCAACTTGTAGCAGAGGGCCTTATGAATAAAGAAATTGCCAGACAACTTGAAACCTCCATTAGAAATGTTGAAAAATATGTAAGCAGGCTTTTTATTAAAACAAGTACATCTAGCAGAACCGAATTAGTCCGTTATGCACTTGAAAATCACCTAGTAAAATAATTTATTCAACTTTCTTAAATTCAATTAATTTGGAAAAATAAAATGGAGCTTGATTTAATTTCTTTTGAACGACAGTGAACCCTTTTTCATTAGCAGCATTTATGATTCCTTTTTCTCTTAATGTATAAGCTCTAGTAGTTTTACTTGGCCCAGGAAACAACTTTCCGATATTCTTTAACACGGCCAATATTGGAGTATAAGGGGCAAAACTAACTATTAGCTTCTCTTTACTTAAGTCACATAAATGTCTAACCATTTCTTCAGCCACTGGTTGTGGGTAATGAATAAATACATCTAAACAAATGACAACATCAAATAAACCTTTTAATTGTTCAAGATCGCTTGTTAAAAATTTAATTTTTCTTTGACTTAGACCTAATTCATTGATACGTTTCTTAGTTTCTTTAATCATTTCAGAAGATATGTCACTTACCTGCAAATCTTTTATACCAAGTCTTAATAAAGGAATAGCTAAACTTCCCACTCCGCAACCAGCATCACAAAAAGTCTTACTTGTTAATTCGGGGTAATTTTTTACATAAGAAACGACATCATCGACAGTCTTTTGATGACCTTTTCTAATATTTTTCTGTACTGTATTGATTTCTTCTGATTTACTATAAATTTTTCTCCATCGATCAAAACCAGTCCCATTGAAATACTCCCTAACTTCGCTTTTTTCAAGATTTTTATTAGACGTCATAACAATTCATACAAAATTAGTCTTTTTAATACTAACTAACTAGCGCACAAGTAATTGCACGTCATTATAAGAAAAGAATTGATTTGTTATTTTGTCAGAATTGAATTCCACCAATATTTATAAAATTGCTGTTGTAATGGGAAGTGATTCAGATCTAAAAACTTTGAAACCTGCAATAGATATATTGAATGAATTTGGAATAGAAACTGAGATTCGTATACTTTCTGCACATCGAACACCAATGGAAATGATGGAATATGCAAAAAAAGCAGAATCAGAAAACATAAAAGTTATTGTTGCAGGAGCCGGTGGAGCTGCTCACCTACCTGGAATGATAGCTTCGCTAACATGTATCCCTGTAATAGGCGTGCCGGTAGAGAGTAAAACTTTACAAGGGATTGACTCCCTATTATCAATAGTTCAAATGCCTGCAGGGATTCCGGTAGCAACAGTAGCAATAAACGGGGCAAAAAATGCTGGTTTATTAGCAATTCAAATACTAAGTTTATTTGATGAAGCTTTAAGAGTAAAAATTAAAAAGTTTAGAGAGAATCTGCATGCACAAGTAAGAACTAAAAATAGTAAATTGTCTGCTTTAGGGGCTGATAATTACTTAAAAACTGACTAAATAGTTTTTTAATAATTAAACCCTTTCAAGTAAATTCTGTTCTTTAAGATAATTAATAACTTTTTCAACAGAATCATTTAAACCTAAGGAACCTGTATCAACAACTATTTCTGGATTTGCAGGTGCCTCATATGGACTAGATATCCCGGTAAATTCTTTAATTTCTCCCAAACGTGCCTTTTTATATAAACCTTTAGTATCTCTACTCTCACACACATCAATATCGGCAGCGCAATATACTTCAATAAAATCCTTTGATCCAATAATATTTCTGACCTTATTTCTATCACTAATGAAAGGGGAAACAAATGCTGTAATAGTTATGATTCCGGCATTCATAAATAAATTAGCTACTTCTCCTATTCTTCTTATATTTTCTTCTCTATCTTCATCAGAGAATCCAAGATCCTTGCATAAACCATGTCTAACATTATCTCCGTCTAGTACATAAGTTGATAAACCGTCCAAGTGTAAAACCTCATTTACAGCATTGGCTAAGGTACTTTTACCAGAACCTGATAACCCTGTAAACCAAATTACCATTCCTTTATGTCCTCTCATTTTTTCTAACTTATTTCTATCAATAGTTAAATTGTGCCATTTTATGTTTTTTCCTGAATTTTTCTGATTTGGTTCTATCATCTTTTTATGTTTCTAAAAGTAGAAATTTATTTTAACTCTTGACTCATAGATTTTGATATCCTTCTTTGCGAAGAAACTCAATTGATTTATTTACCATATCTCCTTGTAATTGAATATCTTCGCCTATTATTGTTCCTCCAGTGCCACAAAACATTTTCATTTTTTTTAGTAATTCCTTAACTTCTTTTTCATTTCTAATAGCTAAACCTTTTATTAAAGTAATAGTTTTTCCTTTTTTACCTTTTTTTTGTTTAGAGATATTTATTTTTGATATTTTTTTAAAATTCTCTTCTTTAGGTTTTTCCTTATAAATATTTTCCTGATTATCAAATTCAATCCAATTTTTTTTTCCCATTATTTTTTATATAATCTATAGTTAGTTCATACTTATACTATAAAAAATTGGTAAGTACAATTTCCCGTCAAGATCAAAATAATAAGGATGATTTAAATCAACCTTCAAAAGAAGGAAGATTTGGAAAATATGGAGGTCAATATGTCCCTGAAACACTAATGCCAGCTCTTTTTGAACTGGAAGAAGCAGCGTCTGATGCATGGAAAGATAAACAATTTGTTAATGAATTAAATCATTTGCTGAAAACTTATGTAGGAAGAGAGACCCCATTATATGAAGCCAAAAGACTTACCGAACATTACCAAACAAAAACCTCTACTAGCAGGATTTGGCTGAAAAGAGAAGACCTAAATCATACCGGTGCTCACAAGATCAATAATGCATTAGGGCAAGCTTTATTAGCAATAAGAATGGGTAAACAAAGAATAATTGCAGAAACAGGTGCTGGGCAACATGGAGTTGCTACTGCTACTGTATGCGCGAGATTTGGCTTGAAATGCATTATCTACATGGGAGCAGAAGATATAAAAAGACAATCATTAAACGTCTTTCGGATGAAACTTTTAGGCGCTGAAGTTAAAGTTGTCACTTCAGGTACTTCAACTCTGAAAGATGCAACTAGTGAAGCTATAAGGGATTGGGTATCCAATGTAGAAACAACACACTATATTTTGGGGTCAGTTGCCGGACCACACCCCTTCCCAATGATTGTTAGAGATTTTCATGCAGTTATAGGAGAAGAAGCCAAAAAACAATGTCTAGAATCATTTGGATCATTACCTGACATTTTGCTTGCTTGTGTAGGTGGAGGATCTAATGCAATGGGTCTTTTTCATCCTTTCGTAAAAGAAAAATCAGTTCGACTAATCGGAGTTGAAGCCGCAGGAAGCGGAGTGAATACTGATAAACATGCCGCGACTATTACTAAAGGATCCGTAGGCATTTTACATGGATCAATGAGTCTTCTTTTACAAGATAAGGATGGTCAAGTACAAGAAGCACATTCTATAAGTGCAGGTCTTGATTATCCTGGAGTAGGTCCTGAACATAGTTATCTAAAAGATATAGGTAGAGCAGAATATGGCTCGGTTACCGATACGGAAGCTTTAGAAGCTTTAAAACTAGTGAGTGAACTAGAAGGAATTATCCCTGCACTCGAAACAGCTCATGCTTTTGCATGGTTAGAAAAATTATGTCCCACCTTAGATAAAGATACAGAAATAGTAATCAATTGTTCTGGTAGAGGAGATAAGGATGTTAATACCGTCGCATCATCTTTGAATATTGAGTAACTAGTATCTAGGAATTGTTTGATCAATATACTTACTCCATCCATCTATACCTTCTTCAAGATTCCAAATCTCGTTTACTAGGTTGTTATCTAATGACCATTGTCCAAAATTATAACTTCTGATACCGGCATGACAAAGAACAACAAACTTTTTAGCTTTTGCATCACTAATTTTTGTTTTTACGTACTCGACCGAAACTTTACTCATTGGAAAATGTAAAAATTCCTTAGGGAAACAAGCAATTTCGAGTTCCGAATCCTCTCTAACATCAATAATGATAGGATTTTCATTTTCAGAATTAAACCATTCATTAAGATCAAAAGCATTTAAAGTTTTCGGATAATTTCCCAATTGTTAGAATTAAATATTTGTTATTAACAATTTTATAAGTAAGGTTGCAAGAACATGTTTATTGTTAAAAATAAAAATAAAAATGAATATTAAATACTTAACCGTAATAACAATATTATCCTTATGCTGTATTTTTGGATTTGAAGAAATTTCTTATAGTTTAAATAAAGTAAGTCAAGATGATATTTCAGAATTAAAAATTTTGAAGTACTTACCGAAAGATAATAAAACATTCTTCATTTCAAATACTAAAAGTTCAAAAATCACTAACGTTATACGAAAAAACTTTGAAACAAAGAATCAAGATAAGCTTGTTTTGATAAAAAATAGTATATTGGCATACTTAGGT
>QCVU01000027.1 GCA_003210275.1 Prochlorococcus sp. AG-686-M10 | reverse complement strand
ACTCGTTTATTTCAAGTGCGACCCATTCTCTATCACACTTTCCGTTAATTTTGCCTGTTAACTTAGGTTTGTCTAACTCTATATGAGGTGGAACATTAGCTAAACCAGGAAATTCAATATTACCTTCTACAAGTTTTTTACTCGCTTTGTTTTCTTTAATGCTAATTACATCTCCTGGTTTACATTGGTAACCTGCAATATCAAGAACTTTTCCGTTAATGGTGACATGCCCATGATTTACTAATTGTCTTGAACCTGGGATTGTTCCACCAAAACCTAATCTAAAACAAACATTATCTAATCTGTTTTCTAAAAGTCTAAGGAGATTGGTTCCTGTAGAGCCTTCTTGAGCCCTAGCTTTTTTAACGTAACGAACTAGTTGCCTTTCAGAAACTCCATAGTTGAATCTAAGTTTCTGCTTTTCTTCTAGACGAATTGCGTATTCTGATCGCTTGCGACGGGCTTGGCCGTGCTGACCTGGAGGATTAGACTTCTTTGAAGCTTTCCTAGTGAGACCTGGTAGTTCTCCCAAGCGACGCGTAACCCTTAATCTTGGGCCGCGGTATCTTGACATAAGTTTAAATTAAAATTGAGATTTGCAATAAATTGGATAATTGATTAAATTCAACTAAACTAATTATTACTGAACTGTTATTTTACATCATTAAAGTGATTAAAAACGTCAACAAATTACTTACATCTATACTTCTTTTGATGATTTCCTTCTATCAAAAGTGGTTTTCGCCTTTTTTCGGACCAAGATGCAGATTTATACCAAGTTGTAGTTCTTATGGATACGAGGCTATTACAAGGCACGGCCCTTGGAGAGGTGGATGGTTGACCCTAAGAAGATTAAGCAAATGTCATCCGTTAACTCCATGCGGTTGTGATCCTGTTCCTAATTAAGTGAATGAAAATATTCATTTTTGTTAGGAAAGGTTGTTGCCTTTGCGAGACATTAAAAAATAAAATAACAAAAATAAATCTTGAAGAAATAAAACCTAAATTAGAAATCAATGAAATTGACATAGATAGGTTTGATTTGTACCAAGATAAATATAAAAAATTTGATAATGAAGTTCCTGTGGTCGCTATTAAAGAAAGTAAGTCTCAAAAAATTATTGAGTTACCTAGGATCCCTCCAAGATTGAAAGATGATCAACTAAAAAAATGGCTAGAAAAAAATATAAATTTTGCTTTGAATAAGAATTGATTGGAAGATGAGATCAATAAAATTACATAAACTTCTATCTTTAGTAGAAATTGATCCAACATCTGGGTTGATAAATCCAGAGATAACTAATATATCTTTTAATTCCAAAGAAGTTGAAAAAGGAACTTTGTTTTTGGGATTACCAGGATTAAATGTCGATGGAGGGAAATATTGGAGAGAGGCAATTGAAAATGGTGCAGAGGCAGCCATTATTGGTTTCAAAGCCAAAGAATTTACTGAAACTATTGATTATAAAAAAGTGCTTGTTATCGACGAGCCTTTAGGGGATCTTCTTTGTGGTCAAATAGTATCTGAGTTTTGGAATAGACCCTCAAGTAAACTTAAACTTATTGGTGTAACAGGTACTAATGGGAAAACAACAATAACTTTTTTATTAGAATATCTTCTTAATAAATTAGGAAAAAAGACAGCTTTATTCGGAACATTATTTAATAGGTGGCCAGGATATTCAGAGGTCTCTTCACATACAACTGATTTTGCGGATAAACTTCAAAAGAAATTAAATGCTGCAGTTGAAGCCGGTTCTGAGTTTGCAATATTAGAAGTAAGTTCTCATGCTATTGCTCAAAATAGGATATCAGGTTGTGAATTTAATGCAGCTATTTTTACAAATTTATCTCAAGATCATCTTGATTATCACTCCGATATGGAATCGTATTTTCAGACAAAACGAAGATTATTTTTCCCGCCCTACTTATCAAAAAAAAATGGGATAGCTGTTTTAAATTGCGATGATCTTTGGATCTCAAAATTGCCAACTTATCTAAAAAAAAGATCGTCTTTAGTTTCTACAAAAAATATAAAGAGCGAATTTAAAAATGAAGAATTATTTTACGTAACAGATAAAAATTTTACTGGAAATGGTTCCTCATGCATCTTTCATACCCCTGAAGAAAAAATAAACCTTTTTGTTCCACTAGTTGGAGAATTTAATTTAATGAATGCAATTCAAGCAATAACAATTTTGTATAAACTTAATTTCTCTTTAAAAGATTTATCAAGATCAATAAAATCTTTTCCAGGTACTCCTGGGAGAATGGAGAAAATTGATATTGATAATAATGACTTTTCAGCATTACTACCAACTGTAATTGTTGATTATGCGCATACACCTGATGGATTAAAGAAAGTTTTGAAATCAATTAAAAAACTTTGTGAAGGAAAACTTATAACTGTTTTTGGATGTGGTGGAGATCGAGATTCTATTAAAAGGCCTTTAATGGGATCAATTGCGGAAGAGTTTTCTGATTACGTTTTCATAACATCAGATAATCCAAGATCAGAAGACCCTGAAACAATAGTAAGTGAGATTTTAAAGGGTATTGAAAAAAGAGATCATATAAAAATTGAAATTGATAGATTTACTGCAATAAAACAATCTATTGAATTTGCAAAAAAAGAAGATATTGTTTTAATCGCAGGTAAAGGACATGAGGACTATCAAATTCTTAATGATAAAGTAATTAATTTTGATGATAGAAAAGTTGCTTTCAAATTTTTAGAAGAAAAAAGTAAATCCAAATAAAATTGCTTAAGCAAATAAGAGTGATATTTGCGCAAATCACAAGAAAAGTTTCTTAGAATTAAAAAAGCTACTACTCAAAAATGAAAGGTTTAGCCTTAATTGTAGGCTCTGGTGGAATTGGTACCCAATTAGCTATAGATCTGAGCAAAAGTGAAAAAGAATTGGATGTTGTTTTGTGTGGAAGAAAAAGTCAATTTAATTCTTTTTGGGAATTAGATATAGAGGATTCTCAATCACTTTTGCAGTTTAAAAGTAAAATTTCGAATCATTCTTCTAAATTAAGATTAGTAGTTAACGCTACAGGGAGACTTCATAGTGAAACTCTTAAGCCAGAAAAAAGATTACAACATCTTGATAAAAAAAATATGATGGAAAGTTTTTCAATAAATGCCTTTTCTCCTATTTTATTAGCCAAAGCTATTGAAGAATTCATACCAAAAGATAGTGATTTTAACTTTGCGAGTATAAGTGCAAGAGTTGGTAGTATTGGAGATAATCAAACTGGTGGTTGGTATTCATATAGAGCCGCAAAATCTGCGCAAAATCAGTTTTTTAAATCTTTAAGTATTGAGTGGGCTAGACGTTTTCCAAAAGCTACTATTACATTGCTTCATCCAGGGACAGTAGATACTGATTTATCTAGACCTTTTCATAAATTTGTTCCAGAACATAAATTATTTAGTACAGAAAAATCATCCCAATTCTTGATCAATATTATTAAAAATCAATCACCAGCATCTACCGGAAAATTTATTGCATGGGATAACTCAGAAATTCCCTGGTAATTTTTTTATTTCTTCAGAAAGTAAATCAATTTCATCGTCAGTTGTCATCTGATGCACGCATGCTCTAAACCATTTAGGATCTTCTAAAACTCTAATCCAAATTTTCTTTTCTCCAAGTCTTTTCACAAATTTGTCCTTATCTTCAATATTTTCGATATTAAAACTAACTATCCCATTTAAGAATTTTTTTTCTAAAACTAATTCAATTTCGTTAAATTGATTTAAATTATCCCAAAGTTTTTCACTTAATCTCTTGATATTTTTGCTTTTTTCTTTTTCAGGGCAGTCTTTATCCAAAAGATCTAAAGAAGTTCGGAGGCCTGTAAGTAAAGGAATACAAGAGGTAGCTACTTCAAACTTCCTTGCATCTTCATGAAAAAGATTATCTGACGGCTCATAAATTCCTTGTTCTTTTTTTAATGATTTCCAACCAATTATTGTTGGATCTGTTTCATGAATAAATCTATCTGAGACATAAATAGCTCCAAGTCCTTCAGGACCACATGCCCATTTATGAGAAGTTATAGAATATAAATCAGAATAAAAAACTTCTTCTTCAATTTTTATATGACCAAAGGTTTGAGCACCATCAACAAGTAGATAAGAATTTTCTCTATTATTTTTTAATTCGATAGAAATTTGTTTTAAAGGAATTTTATATCCAAAGTTCCACAAAATATGAGAAATAATTAGGACCTTAGTCTTACTATTTAGATTTTTTGAAATCTCTAAAATTATATTTTCGTCGTTTAGATTTTTAATTTTTTGGATTGGCAAAATTTTGAATATTAATTTATTTCTTCTGCAAAATTCTCTACTTGCAGCTACTACTCCAGGATGTTCACAGTCGCTTATTAACAATTCTTCTCCCTCTTCTACTTTTATACCCCAAAAAGGCAAAATCATTCCAGAAGAGATATTCTCAGTTAGAGCTACATTTTTTGAATTAACACCTAATTTTTGCGCAATAATTCTTTTTGTGGTCAATATTTCTTTATGAATAAAAGGCCACATATCATTTGTAAATGGTCCTAAATCTTGAATGATTTCCCAAGTTTTTACGATTGCTTCTAGAGAAGATTTTGGCAATGGTCCTTGACCTCCATAATTGAAGTAATATTTGTTTTTTAATGCGGGTATTTGATCTCTTAAATTAATTGTCATTCAAATTTTAAAATTAAATTTCTTAAGAAGGGCTAAATATTCCCTACTAAAGTAACTGTTCTAAATTCAATATCTTCAATAACTTTCCAAGGTTCATTACTTCTTTCCGCGAATTCTAAGTTTTTAAAGCCTAGATCTTTAAAATCATTTAGGAATTCTGGCTCATACCACGCTCCACTAATACATCCTGTCCATAGATCATGATCATTTTGCAGTCTTAAGGGAACTTTTTTACTTGAGACAATATCGCTAATGGCTATTCTTCCGTTATCTTTAAGAACTCTTTTTATATTTCTTAAAAGATTATTTCTAGATTCAGGATTTACTAAATTTAAAACACAATTACTTAAAATAATATCAACTGATTTGTCTGCGATTAATGGATTTAAATCTTTATCTAATTCATCGAGGTTTTCAATTGACCCTCCAAGAAATTCTGTATTAATAAAACCAATCTTTTCTGAAAATTTTTTGGAGGCAGATCTTGATAATGTAAGCATATCAGGATTTTGATCAACCCCAATGACTTTCCCATCTCCCCCAACAATTTGAGAACAAATAAAAGCATTTTTGCCGCTCCCACTGCCAAGATCTAAAACAATATCATTTTCCCGTACATATTTTGTTGGATCACCACATCCATAATCTTTTTCAATAACTTCTTCAGGAATTGCTTCAAGTAAAACAGGATTAAAACCAACAGGTGTGCAAAGACAACTCTCCTTTTCTAATGCAGCAGAACCATACCTCTCTTGAATTGCATCCTTATGATTAAGACCTTTCAAATTTTTATTTGACTCATTAGTATTGCAGCAACCGCTAGACATAAAAGTAATTCTAATACTTAATAAATATAGCTAAAAAAAAACCCCTAAGAAGGGGTTTTTTCTTTTGGAATTAAATTATTTAGTGTAGTTAGTACCTCTGTAATTTAATTCTGCTTTTTCATTACTTGAAGAAGCGTCATCCATTCTATTGGTGTATACGTTTCTTCTGTAGGTAAGTTCAACAGGTTGCTTATTAGCAGCCTGTTTATTTTGAACGTAGTTTTTACCTCTGTAAGTTAAAGTAGTCATGTTTCGATGTGACAAAACGGCCATCCCCCGTTCCTTGGTATGACTCGAACTGCGCCCTCTAGAGAGGGTGAACGAAATGTAGCAATAGCTACACCTAAATTATAAACGTATTTTTGTGTTGCTGTCCAGATATTAAGTATAGAAATATTTTTTTAATTTTTTTTTAATTATTATCTTAAGTAAATTTTGATGTGATTTATATCTAAAAGGGATTAGGTTTATATTTAATTTCCGCTTTACTTATTAATTTAAATTTATGACAGGGTTTTTATATTTTTTGGGAAATACTTTGAGATGGCCCGCTTTAAAACCAAAAGAATTTTTTTCTTTACATGCGTACTTTACTATTATTTATTTGATTACTTTTACATTAAGTAAAAATGAAGTTAATCAGTCAAATTTAGTATTTACATTAGGAATTCTAGCTCCTCTTTTAATAGCTATAGGTCAAGGTCTCCCTATAAATTGTTTAGATTTTAAATCATCATTAACTAAGGAATTAAGCAAAGAGTCTTAAAAAAGATTTTAAAAAAAATAGCTCACAAAACTTGAACTACTTCACTGATTTCAGGAATCATTTCTTTTAGCTTTCTTTCTATTCCCATTTTTAATGTCATGGTACTGCTTGGGCAACTTCCACATGCTCCTTGAAGTCTTACTTTAACAATTGGACCATCAATTTCTGCTATTTCTACATTACCTCCATCTGATATTAAGAAAGGTCTTAGTTCATCTAAAACCGTTTCTACATTTTCATTTGTAAGTGGTAATGTTTCAGTACTCATAATTTTGAATTGACTTTATAATAAGCCTAGAAAGAAATGCGATTAATTGCAAAAAAAATAAATTTTCTGTTGTGACTTCTAAAAACATCTCAAATAAAAATCATAGTTATGACGCGATATTAGTAGGAGCAGGAATAATGAGCGGAACACTTGCGTTATTAATTACAGAGATTTTACCTGCAATAAAAATATTAATTATTGAAAAGTTAAATAAACCAGGTAGTGAAAGTACTGGTGCATTTAATAATGCAGGAACTGGTCATGCTGCAAATTGCGAATTAAATTACACCCCCTTAGATGAAAATGGAAATTTACAAATAGATAAAGCCCTTTCTATAAATCGTTCCTTTGAAAATTCAATGTCTTTATGGGCCTCTTTGTATGCAACTGGGAAGATAGATATTAAAAAATTTTTAAAATTTATTCCTCATATAAGCTTTGTCACAGGTACTGAAAATATTTCTTTTTTAAAAAAAAGATTTAAAGAAATGTCTGTATATCCAGAGTTTTCAGACATGGAATTCTCATCATCTTTTAATCAAATAAAATCATGGGCACCACTTATTACTAATAGTAGAAATCCATTAGATAAAGTTGCAGCTACTCGAATAAAAAGAGGAACAGATATCAATTTTGAGGCTTTAACAAGAGAATATCTAACTTATATTTCTAAGAATAAAAATGTTGAAATTAGTTATAAAACAGAATTAATAGATTTAAAGAAAACTAATAAAAACAATTGGGAATTAAATGTTCGTTCAGAAGGTAGAAAAGTTTCTTTAAGGACTTCATATGTTTTCCTCGGGGCTGGGGGTAAAACAATAAATTTTCTTCAGAAATCTAAAATTCCAGAAGCTAAAATATATGGTGGTTTTCCTGTTAGTGGAAAATGGCTTATTTGTGAGGAAAAGTCTTTAACGGAAAAACATAATGCAAAAGTTTATGGGAAAGCAGATATAGGATCACCTCCAATGTCAGTGCCGCATTTAGATACAAGATGGATTGAAGGCAAAAAATTTCTTCTCTATGGTCCTTTTGCTGGTTTCACGACTAAATTCTTAAAAAAAGGTTCATATTTTGATTTATTTAGTTCAATTAGAAAAAATAATTTATTTTCTATGCTTGATGTTGGGATTAAGAATAACGAATTAATTAATTATCTTTTTTCACAATCTCTAAAGAGCCATAATTCTAGAGTTGAAAACTTAAGGAATATGATGCCATCAGCTGAGCCTTCGAATTGGTATTTAGAGAATGCAGGGCAAAGAGTTCAAATAATCAAAAAAACTAAAGATGGAGGTTCTTTGCAATTTGGTACGGAAGTTGTCAACTCGGAAGACGGCTCACTTTCTGCTTTATTAGGTGCTTCTCCTGGAGCTAGTACAGCAGTTTCAATAATGATTGAGGTTTTAAAAAAATCTTGCCTTTTTAATGCTGATAAATTTGATCTTGAGAAGAAATTACGTAATCTTCTTTATGAATCTGAAATAAAAAATGAAAGTGATAATAATTTTTTAGAAATTATCAAAAAAAGAAATAATTCTATTTTAGGTTTCCATCCATAATCTTTATTAGCTATTATTAATTAAGAAGGAAGTATAGGAATTGCTCTCTAATTTATATGACTGATATATCTGTTTCAAAAATAAGAAATTTTTGTATCATCGCTCATATTGATCATGGTAAATCTACTCTCGCAGATAGGTTGCTTCAAGATACTGGTACTGTGAAGCAAAGGGATATGCAGGAACAGTTTTTAGATAGTATGGATCTTGAAAGAGAAAGGGGTATAACAATTAAATTACAGGCTGCAAGAATGAAATATAAAGCAGAAGATTCTCAAGAATATATTCTAAATTTAATTGACACACCAGGACATGTTGACTTTTCTTATGAAGTCAGTAGATCTTTGCAGGCTTGTGAGGGTGCTTTATTAGTTGTTGATGCAAGTCAAGGTGTAGAAGCACAAACTTTAGCCAATGTTTACCTTGCCCTCGAAAATGATTTAGAAATAATTCCGGTCTTAAATAAGGTTGATTTGCCTGGTGCAGATGCGGAAAAAATAAAGAAAGAAATTGAAGAGATAATTGGATTAGACACATCTAATGCAATAAATTGTTCTGCTAAAACTGGAGAAGGTATAGAAGATATATTAGAAGCAGTTGTCAGTAGAATTCCTCATCCCCAAGATGAAGTGAAATCTCCTACTAGGGCGCTTATTTTTGACTCTTATTATGATCCTTATAGAGGTGTAATTGTTTACTTCAGAGTAATAGCTGGGTCAATCAATAAAAAGGATAAGATCTTACTTATGGCAAGTAAGAAAAACTATGAATTAGATGAAATTGGAATAATGGCTCCTGAGGAGAAGCAAGTAAATGAACTTCATTCAGGAGAAGTTGGTTATCTGGCTGCATCTATAAAGTCAGTCGCTGATGCAAGAGTAGGAGATACAATTACACTATTTAATTCCCCTGCTAAAGATCCTCTACCAGGATATAAAACGGCCAATCCTATGGTGTTTTGTGGATTGTTTCCAACTGATGCCGATCAATATCCAGATCTAAGAGAGTCTTTAGAAAAACTACAATTATCTGATGCAGCACTTAAGTACGAACCCGAGACAAGTAGTGCTATGGGATTTGGATTTAGATGTGGATTTTTAGGACTTCTTCATATGGAAATTGTTCAAGAAAGATTGGAAAGGGAATATGATTTGGATTTAATTGTAACGGCGCCTTCAGTGATATATAAAGTTAATTTAAACGATCAGGAACAGATATTTATTGATAATCCTTCGACAATCCCGGATCCTCAATCAAGAGAGTCAATAGAAGAGCCATATGTAAAAATGGAAATTTATTCTCCAAATGAATTTAACGGGACACTAATGGGTTTATGCCAAGAAAGACGAGGCGTTTTTATTGATATGAAATATATCACAACAGATAGAGTGACCTTGATTTATGAAATACCATTAGCAGAAGTCGTTACTGACTTTTTTGACCAAATGAAAAGTAGAACTCAAGGATATGCATCAATGGAATACCATTTAATTGGATATAGAAAAAATGATCTTGTGAGGTTAGATGTTCTGATAAATTCTGAAAGAGCTGATCCTTTAACTTCAATTGTTCATAAAGATAAGGCCTATGGGATTGGGAGGGGCTTAGTAGAAAAATTAAAGGAGCTAATACCAAAGCAACAATTTAAAATACCAATTCAGGCTTCAATAGGTAGCCGTATTATTGCAAGCGAAAGTATTAGTGCATTAAGAAAAGATGTCCTTTCTAAGTGCTATGGGGGAGATATTTCTAGAAAAAAGAAACTTTTGAAGAAGCAAGCTAAAGGTAAAAAGAGGATGAAGGCTATGGGTAAAGTTGAGGTACCTCAAGAAGCTTTTATGGCAGTTCTGAAATTAAATCAGTAATTAATTTCAAATTAAAAACTAAAAGCTATTTTATCTTTAAAACTACAGGTATATTTTAGTTGATTCGAATAATCATAAATTTGTGAATTCAAACTCATCAAATCAAGTTGCTCAGAATATAAGAAGGGCTGGATTTTTAATTGTACTTTCATATCTTTTAATAGTCTTGATTATGAAAGTATTGGAGGCTAATAACTTTTTTGGTTATTCTTTATCATCATTTAGTAATGATATTTTTGCACCACCTTCCTTAAAACATTTATGTGGTACAGATAGATTAGGAAGGGATGTATGTTTAAGAACTTTACAAGGATCATCTATAGCTATTGAAGTCGTATTTCTTGCAATTTTCTTTGCTTTGATTTTAGGCCTCCCATTGGGGTTGTTGAGTGGATATTTTGGAGGGATCCTTGATAAATGCTTATCGCTTGTAATGGATACTATTTTCTCAATTCCTGTTATTTTACTCTCAGTAGTAGTAGCTTTTGTACTTGGTAAAGGAATTATTAATGCCTCTATAGCCTTGTGTATAGTTTATTCTCCTCAATATTTTAGATTAATCAGAAATCAAACAATGTTAATAAAATCAGAGACATATGTTGAAGCAGCAAGAGTTTCGGGAGCTGATGTTAAAACTATAATTTTTAAATATATACTTCCAAATGTAATAACCCCTTTACCTATTCTACTTACCCTAAATGCTGCGGATGCTGTTTTGGTATTAGGAAGTTTAGGCTTTTTAGGGTTAGGAGTTCCTGCAAATGTTCCAGAATGGGGAAGTGATCTTAATCTTGCGCTTGCGGCTATACCTACTGGGATTTGGTGGACTGCTTTATTCCCTGGATTAGCAATGTTTTTTTTAGTCTTAGGTCTTTCTTTTATAGGAGAAGAATTAGAAAATATTTTTGAGAATTGAAAGTTAATTTTAATATTTTTTAGTTATTTAAAACTTCATTAATTTCTCCATACTGATTTAGTCTTGGATATTTATTTCCAGACTTTCTATATATAGATCCTAACTCAGGATAACTCCATTCAAATAATGTCTTTTCGTACTCTTCGGCACTTAAACCTTCTCCATTAAGAGGAAGTAAACCTTTACTTTCTCTTTGTCGAATAGCTTCAAAAAGTAAAATGGAAGCTGCTACTGAAACATTCAAAGATTGGACCATTCCTGACATTGGAATGAAGATTGATTCATCAACATTTGAAATTAGTTGATCACTTAATCCCCATTTTTCTGCTCCTAAAACAAAACAAGTATTTTCTGAATAGTCAAAATTTCTGTAATCAGTCGATCTCTCATTTAGTGTTGTTCCATATAATTTAAAACCTTTTTTTTTTAGTTCAGATACTGCAGAAATTATTGTTTCATGATTATTTAATTTGACCCATTTTTGACTACCTTGAGCTGTACTGTTAAAAGTTTTAACTTTATCTTTTTCACAAATAAAATTCGCTTCAAAAACTCCTGCCGCATCGCATGTTCTTAATATCGCAGATAAATTGTGTGGCTTATTTACTGCCTCTACTAAAACCGATAAGTTTTTCATTCGGCAATTTAAAACATTTTTTATTCGCTCAAATCTTCGTGGCAAAATCGACATTTTAAAAATGTTTAAAGTTAATTTAATTATATTCGTTCAAAAAAATATAATTTAAAATATAAATTTTTTATTTTTAAATGATTGGTTTTTTATTAATTCAAATTTGATCAAAGGAATATTAAATACGTTATTTCGTTTATAATGTTTAGTAATTTAGAAAAGATTAGATGGCCTACATTGAATGGGATTATACAGTTATAACAAGTATGGTAGAAGCTCAGGGGTGGACGTTACCTGATCATGATTCAAAGGAATGGCTACAATTTAACGATGAACTTGGAGAAAAGATGAGAGGAGTTGGAATAGTGTTTGAAAAATATTGTAAATTTGCTCCAGACATTGGAGAAGGAGTTCATCTCTTAGACGATTAATAATTTAAACCATTGACGTATCCCTTAATCAATGGTTATTAATCAATACGATAAGAGAATTTTGATTGAATTAGAGAATGAAATTATTAAGGCTTTATAAAGCTTCTTTTTCAAAATCTATCAGTAGTGTTCATAAAAAAATCTTTATAAAGTTTTTAATTTCTAATTGTCCACAAAAAAGTTATTTAAATTTTATATTTAAATAAAAAGGAAATATGCAAAATAAATTAATTTTTTTATTCGATGGTGGCTGTCCATTATGTCTTAGGGAAACTAAATTCTTAAAAGGTAAAGACAAGCTAAATAAAATTGACTTTGTTGATATCAACAATGTCAACTATAATCCAATTCTCTTTAAGGACATTTCATATGCAGAAGCAATGTCTACTCTTCATGGGATTTTAGAAAATGGAAATATTATTAAAGGGTTAGACGTACTAGCATATTCATATGAATTAATAGGGCTAGGTTGGGTTTACTTTCCTTTAAAAATTGAATTCCTAGCACCAGTTTTGAGGCTATTTTACAAATATTGGGCAAAATACAGACTTAAAATTACTGGTAGATCAAATATTGAAAAACTCTGTACCTCTGAATGTAAATTATAAATTATGGAAATTATTGATATAGATAGATTAATAGAGATGTGTTGGGAAGATAGAACTCCTTTCGAAGCGATTGAGTATCAATTTGGTTTAAAGGAAGAAGATGCTATAAAAATAATGAGAAATAATCTTAAGCCAAAATCATTTAAAGTTTGGAGAAAAAGAGTTTCTGGAAGAAAAACAAAACATATGGAACTTAAGGATTCCACTAGATTTAAATCTACTCATAAAAGAAAATTATAAATTTTGAAAATTTTACCGAGCAAAATATGCCCTGTTTGCGATAGGCCATTTAATTGGCGCAAAAAATGGAAAGATTGTTGGAAGGAAGTTAAATACTGTTCTAATAGATGCAGAAATAGGAAGTCATTAGTATGAATCAAATATCAATCATATTTCCAAATCAACTTTTTAGAGAAAGCCCACTCTTGAAATTAAGTTGTGAAATTTTGATGATAGAAGATTCATTATTTTTTGGTAATGATAAATTTCAAAAGTCAATTAATCATAAAAACAAATTAATTTTCCATAAAGCCTCAATGCTGGCATATGAAAAATATCTAGAAAATTCAGGTCGTAAAGTTCTTTATATTGAGAACAAAAATAATCTTTCCACCGTTGATTATTTATCAAAATATTTGCCAGGAAAATATCAAAAGATAAATATTTTAAATCCTCATGATTTCTTAATTATGAAGAGGATAAATAGATTTGTTGAAGCCAACAATCTTAAATTAAAAGTTTTACAATCTCCAATGTTTATTACTAATGAAGACTTACGAGAGTCTTTTAAATCTAATCCCAAAAAACCCTTGATGGGTAGATTTTATGAGAATCAAAGAAGAAGTCAAAATATATTATTGAATCCTGATGGCTCACCTCAAGGAGGTAAATGGAGTTTTGATGAATTAAATAGAAAAAAATTACCCAAGAACCTAAATATTCCTGAAATCCCAAAATTACCAAAGAATCAGTTTGTAATTCAGGCTGAAAAGATAATTTCTACTTTGCAGATAGAGTTTATAGGTGAAAGTAATTATTTTATTTATCCAACGTCTTTCGAAGAAGCGGATAGTTGGCTTAATGATTTTTTTGAAAATAGATTCTCTTTATTTGGCGATTATGAAGATGCAATTAGTAAGGAAAAAGTTTTTTTATGGCATAGCTTACTTTCTCCTCTTTTAAATAGCGGTTTATTGACGGCAAAAGAAATTATAAATAAGGCATTAACTTATGGTGAAAAAAATAACGTTCCTATTAACTCTTTAGAAGGTTTTATTCGTCAAATAGTTGGATGGAGAGAATTTATTTGCTTAGTTTATGAAAAATACGGTACCAAAATGCGTACTACTAATTTTTGGAATTTTGATAATAAGCCTATGCCTGAGTGTTTCTATAAGGGAACCACAGGAATCGATCCAGTAGATATCGTCATAAATAATATTATTAAATACGGTTATTGCCATCATATTGAGAGGCTTATGATAGTAGGTAACTTTATGCTTTTATGTCGTATACATCCTGATCATGTTTATAAATGGTTTATGGAAATGTTTATAGATTCTTACGATTGGGTAATGGTTCCTAATGTTTATGGAATGAGTCAGTTTAGCGATGGAGGGATCTTCTCAACAAAACCTTATATCTCGAGCTCAAATTATGTGAAAAAAATGTCTGATTATAAAAGTGGACCTTGGTGTTCAATCTGGGATGGTTTATTTTGGAAATTTATAAAAGATAATGAAACTTATTTTAGAAAACAATATAGACTTGCAATGTTAACGAGAAATTTAGATAAAATGAGTGACGAAAAGTTAAAAAGTCATTTAAGAATAGCTGAGGGATTTATTAGTAATCTTTATTAAAATATAAAACTTAATTCATAACCAATTTTTAAAACTTAAGAGAACCTTACAATATTAAGAAATATTAAAAACGCATGTTAGATTAATAGAGAAATAGATTATTGATTGATCTTAATAATTTTTGCGGGTTTATCTATATTCCTTTCTCTACTTTTTAATAAGTTAGATTGGATCATAAACTTGTATTTTAAATTCAGTTGGCTAAAAGATTTAATTCCTTTCAAGGCCAAAGAAATCATTGATTTAGTAACTATAAATAATGACTCACGTTTAACCTCTTTAAATTTTATTATCCACCTTACTAATGAAAAAAAATAATAAAAATAAATTATTTTCAAGAGAAAAAGTTCATTCTCTTAATATCTATATATTTTTAGGATTCAATTTAACTTTGGTTAGTGTACTTGGTTTTATTTGGTTTAATACTTCAATTAATAGCTAAGATAAACACTCATAATTAATAGTATATTTAGCATTGATTACTAAATAAATTTTTATACATTGATAAAAGGACACCTTCAAAGAAAAGCATCTTGGGAAATTTTATTAAAAGTAAGTTCTGGAATTTATTCAGATCATGCTCTAGAAAAGGTATTAAAAAATTATGAGTTCAATTCATTAGATATAGCCTTCATAACGGAATTATCTTTTGGATGTATTAGATATAGAAAATTTCTTGACCTTTGGATAGATCATATATCAAAAATTTCTCATAAAAAGCAACCACCAAAACTCAGATGGCTTTTACATATAGGTTTATATCAATTATTAAAAATGAATAAAATACCTTTTTCTGCAGCTATTTCTTCAACCGTAGAAGTTGCAAAGAGATCTGACTTAAAAGGTTTAACTGGAACAGTAAACGCAATATTACGAAATACCGTTAGAAATATAGAAAAAGAAAATTTCCCAAAAATTTCCTCAGATGAAATAGAAAGATTGTCTTATCTTG
>QCVU01000026.1 GCA_003210275.1 Prochlorococcus sp. AG-686-M10 | reverse complement strand
ACTAAAGATATATGTCCCGGTAGTACTCCAATTTGACCGGTGGTACTTGGAAGAATTACCTCTTCAGCCTCACCTTCGTAAACATTCTGATTTGGAGCTAAAACCTTGAGTGAAATTGCCATTAATTTAAATTTTTAGAGAGTTTAAAATTATTTATAAAAGTTTATACTTTATTTTTCTGATTTCATTTTTTCTGCCTTAGCTTTTACTTCGTCGATATTACCCACCAAGTAAAAAGCTTGTTCGGGTAAATCATCTAATTCACCAGCTAATATCATATTAAAACCAGCGATTGTATCCTCTAGTTTTACATATTTACCAGACATTCCTGTGAAGATTTCTGCTACGAAGAAAGGCTGAGATAAGAATTTTTCAATTTTTCTTGCTCTGCTAACAGTTAATCTGTCTTCCTCGGATAATTCATCTAATCCAAGAATTGCAATAATATCCTGGAGCTCTTTATATCTCTGTAATGTTGATTGAACTGCACGAGCTGTCTTGTAATGCTCATCTCCAACTACTGATGGTTGAAGCATTGTACTGGTTGAATCTAAAGGATCAACTGCTGGATAAATACCCTTTGCCGCAAGACCTCTTGCAAGAACGGTTGTAGCATCTAAGTGTGCGAAAGTTGTGGCAGGGGCAGGATCAGTTAAATCATCAGCTGGAACATATACCGCTTGAATTGATGTAATGGAACCTTCTAATGTTGAAGTAATCCTTTCCTGTAATGCTCCAACATCAGTTCCTAGAGTTGGTTGATAACCAACTGCAGAAGGCATTCTTCCTAACAAAGCTGAAACTTCAGAACCAGCTTGTACAAATCTAAATATATTATCTACAAAAAGAAGTACATCTTGCTTGTTTACGTCTCTAAAATGTTCAGCCATAGTTAATGCTGACAAGCCGACTCTCATCCTCGCACCTGGGGGCTCATTCATTTGGCCAAAGCACAAAGCTACTTTTGATTGAGATAAATCGTCTGCATTAATGACACCTGACTCTTTAAATTCTTCGTATAAATCATTTCCTTCTCTTGTTCTTTCACCAACTCCCCCAAAAACTGATACACCACCATGCTCTTTGGCAATATTGTTAATTAATTCTTGTATTAGTACTGTTTTACCCACTCCAGCACCTCCAAATAAACCAACTTTTCCACCTTGCCTATATGGAGCCAATAAGTCTATGACCTTAATTCCAGTTTCGAAAACTTTAGGTTTTGTTTCTAAATCAGTTAATTTTGGTGCTGATCTATGAATTGGCGCGGTATCAGAAGTTTTTACTGGACCTTGTTCATCTACTGGTTCTCCTAATACGTTAAATATTCGTCCTAAAGTAGCTTCTCCTACAGGAACTGATATGGGTGCCCCAGTATCGGTTGCCTCCATACCCCTTACAAGACCGTCTGTGCCGCTCATCGCAACAGCTCTCACTCTGTGGTCGCCAAGCAATTGTTGCACCTCTGCAGTAAGTGCTATGTCTTGACCCGCAGGATTCTTGGCTTCAATTCGTAGCGCATTCAAAATTTTTGGTAACTTACCAGCAGGAAATTCTACATCCAGAACTGGACCTATTACTTGACGTACTACACCTTTTGCAGGTGCTGAAGTTGATGGAGTTGCTACCATTTTTTATTAACTTGGTGAGGATTAGCTGATTTTAGAACAGCTCATAATCCGAAATATTACCACCCCGAGGGCATATCCGTTAACTGGGTTCGGCCAACCGCACAGTTAAATAGTGGTTTAATTGCTGCTCAACAGATTATGTTATTGATCATAAGGTTAGAGAAAACTCTTTCCAATTTTTTGACGCATTGCGTCGCATTTATGATCCACCATTAATCTATGGCAGCTGTTTCACTTACAGTCTCTACAGTCAAACCACTGGGAGATAGAATATTTATCAAAGTTTCCGAATCTGAGGAAAAAACTGCTGGTGGCATCCTTTTGCCCGACTCAGCTAAAGAAAAACCACAGGTAGGAGAAGTTGCTCAGGTTGGTCCTGGGAAGCTTAACGACGATGGTTCTCGACAAACTCCTGAAGTGAGTATTGGCGATAAAGTCTTATACAGCAAATATGCTGGAACTGACATCAAATTGGGAGGAGATGAGTACGTCTTGCTTTCAGAAAAAGATATTTTGGCTGTAGTCGGCTAATTTATTTGTTTCAAAAATTATTAAAACTTATCATTAAATTACTCGCCTAATATGGCTAAAAGAATTATTTACAACGAGCAAGCTCGTAGAGCCCTCGAAAGAGGCATTGATATCCTTGCTGAGTCTGTAGCTGTAACGCTTGGACCAAAAGGTAGAAATGTTGTTTTAGAGAAAAAATTTGGAGCTCCTCAAATCATCAATGATGGAGTAACAATTGCAAAGGAAATTGAATTAGAGGACCATATTGAAAATACTGGTGTTGCTCTAATTAGACAAGCTGCTTCAAAGACAAATGATGCAGCTGGTGATGGTACCACTACCGCTACTGTTTTAGCTCATGCAATGGTAAAAGCTGGCTTAAGAAATGTAGCAGCAGGTGCTAACGCAATAACTTTAAAAAAAGGTATTGATAAAGCAACTGAATTCCTTGTTGGTAAAATAGAAGAGAATTCAAAGCCAATAAGTGACAGTACTGCCATAGCGCAATGTGGAACTATAGCTGCAGGTAATGACGAGGAAGTTGGCGAAATGATTGCTAATGCAATGGATAAAGTTGGCAAAGAGGGTGTTATTTCTCTTGAAGAAGGAAAATCAATGACCACTGAGCTAGAAGTTACTGAAGGAATGCGATTTGATAAAGGTTACATTTCTCCTTATTTTGCTACAGATACTGAGCGCATGGAGGCAGTTTTAGACGAGCCTTATATTCTGCTTACTGATAAAAAAATTGCTTTAGTACAAGATTTAGTTCCAGTTCTAGAGCAAATAGCTAAAACAGGCAAGCCATTAGTTATTATTGCTGAAGATATTGAAAAGGAAGCTTTAGCAACTCTAGTAGTAAATAGATTGAGAGGTGTACTTAATGTTGCTGCAGTTAAGGCTCCAGGTTTTGGAGATAGAAGAAAAGCTATGCTCGAAGATATGGCTGTTTTGACTAATGGTCAGCTAATTACTGAAGATGCAGGTTTGAAATTAGAAAATGCAACTTTAGAAATGTTGGGCACTGCCAGAAGAATTACTATTAACAAAGAGACTACAACTATAGTCGCAGAGGGTAATGAGAAGGCTGTTACTGCAAGATGTGATCAGATTAAAAAACAAATGGATGAAACTGATTCTTCTTACGATAAAGAAAAACTTCAAGAACGCTTAGCTAAGCTGGCTGGAGGTGTTGCAGTTATCAAAGTTGGAGCAGCTACCGAAACTGAAATGAAGGATAAAAAACTTCGTTTAGAGGATGCTATTAATGCAACAAAAGCTGCTGTTGAAGAGGGTATCGTTCCAGGTGGCGGTACAACTCTTGCTCACTTGGCCCCAATTCTTAAGGAATGGGCTGAAAAAGCTTTAACCGGAGAGGAATTAATAGGAGCTAATATCGTTGAGGCTTCATTAACAGCTCCTCTTATGAGAATTGCTGAAAATGCAGGTTCAAATGGAGCTGTAATTGCAGAAAATGTTAAATCAAAACCATTTAATGATGGATTTAATGCAGCTACTGGAGAGTATGTAGATATGTCAGCTGCTGGAATAGTTGACCCTGCAAAAGTTACTCGTTCAGGATTACAAAATGCATCATCTATAGCAGGAATGGTACTTACCACCGAATGTATCGTTGCTGATCTGCCAGAGAAAAAAGATGCAGCGCCTGCTGGAGCCCCTGGGATGGGAGGAGATTTCGATTACTAAATAATAAAAATTTAGTTTTAAAGGGATTGTTTAAACAATCCCTTTTTTTGTTTCAAAATATTTATTTTAAATATAGGCAAATTTGGTTCTTCTATATCCAACCCGCACTAAGAATGATTGCAAGAGATAAAAATATAATCAAAATTGTCCAAGTGATTTTGTTTAGTGATGCTTCAGCGCTACTAGCGCTAGTAAACATTGAGCTTCCACTAGCTGCTATACCCCCCATGCCATCTCCCTTGGGACTATGAAGCAAAACTAAAAATATTAATAGTATTCCAGAACTAACCCATATCCAAGTAAATATTTGACTCATATGTTGAATTTGTTATTTATTTAATTTAAACATGTTGGACGACTTTATTAAATCCTTTTAATTCAATTTCTTTAATTAGTGATTTTCCTGTCATCTCTTTTGGAATAGGAAGATTTAATAATTGCAATAATGTTGGAGCAATATCTGCTAATCCAGCATTATCTCTCAAATAAATTTCATTACCCATATTTGGAATTTTTCTTTTCTCACCTTCAATAAAAATTAAGGGGACTTTATTAATTGTATGCGCTGTCCAGGGTTCTCCATCAGGACCTTTCATTAGTTCAGCGTTGCCATGGTCTGCAGTGATAAGAATACTTCCTCCCATTTCTCCTGTAGCATTTACTATCTTACCAATACATCTATCGACGGTTTCGATGGCCTTTATAGCTGCGGCCATATTACCTGTATGTCCAACCATATCGGGATTAGCAAAATTTATAACTACAAAAGAATACTGTCCAGTTTTTATAGCATTTGAGCAACTAATAGTTAATTCTTCAGCAGACATTTCAGGAGCCATATCATAAGTTGCAACTCTTGGTGATGGAATTAAATGTCTCTGTTCTCCTGGCGAGGGGACTTCTACTCCTCCATTAAAAAAATAAGTAACATGTGGATATTTTTCGGTCTCTGCTGTCCTGTATTGCTTAAGTCCATTCTCTGAAACTATTTGGCCAATAAAGTTGTTGAGAGACTCAGGAGGGAATGCTACTTTAACTGGTAAATTTGCTTCATATTGAGTGAAAGTTAATATATCTATATCAGGGATACTTTTTCTTTTAAAGTTATCAAATTCTTTTTCCGAAAGTGCCTTTATTATTTGTCTGGCTCTATCTGGACGGAAGTTAAAACAAATTAAACTATCTTCATCTTTTAAAAAGTTCTTAGATATTCTTATAGGCTCTAAGAATTCATCTGTAATATTTGCTCTATAACTTTTATTTAAATATTCTTCAGGGGAAATATCAGTCACCTTAACATTCTCATCAGTTAAATTTATAAAAGATTTTTCTGTTCTTTCCCATATTAAATTTCTATCCATTATCCAATATCTGCCGCATATAGATGCTATTTCTCCTACATTAAATTTTTTTATACAATCTTCAATTTGTCTTATGTATTTATAAGCACTTTTTGCTGGAGTATCTCTACCATCGGTAATAACGTGAATAGCCACTTTTTTTATACCTTCTTCAGAAGCCCATTTTATTAATCCTAATAAGTGATCAATATGGCTATGAACCCCTCCATCTGAACATAGACCAGTTATGTGTAAGGTACCCTTTTTTTTCTTAATTGAATTAGCTATTTTCTTTAACTCAAGTACTTGAGTTAATTGGTTATTTTTCACAACATTTGTAATTCTTACAAGTTCTTGTTGAATGATTCTCCCTGATCCAATTGTGAGATGACCGACTTCAGAATTACCCATTTGACCATTAGGTAAACCCACATCAGCTCCGCTCGCATTAATAAGAGTATGAGGATAGGCATGCCATAAAGAATCCATTACAGGAGTATTGGCATTTTTTATGGCATTATCTAAATTTTCTTCACGATGTCCCCATCCGTCAAGAATTGCAAGAACTACTGGACTCTCAGGAACTTTTATTTTATTTATATTCTCGCTGCTAAACTTTGACATCTCTTAATTAAAATGCATGGTTTTATAGAAGTAATCTTTAATTTAGCCGTAAAAGCTGTTCCATACAATTTATATGTAATTTAGTTAGCTTTTGCTAATTTATAAAGGATATTGAATAAAGTTAATTTTTAGATGAATTATGTCCAATCCAGATAAAAAAATCATAATACTAACTGAAGATGAGCTAAGAAAAACTTTCTCTCGACTAACTTTTGAAATTATAGAAAAGATCTCAAGTTTAGAAAATCTCTTATTGGTTGGTATACCTACGAGAGGAGTTCATCTCGCTGAAGTTTTGAGAAAAGAAATATTGGATAAAACAGGAGTGAATGTAAATAAAGGAATAATTGACCCGACTTTTTATAGAGATGATCAAAATAGAGTTGGAACTCGTTTAATAGAGGCAACTGATTTTTCTACATCTATAGAAAAAAAAGATATTGTTTTAATTGATGATGTTATTTATACAGGAAGAACAATTCGAGCTGCAATTGAGGCTCTTCTTTTATGGGGAAGACCGAAAAGTATTATGTTACTAGTAATGATAGATAGAGGTCATAGAGAACTACCAATTCAGCCTGATTTTTGTGGAAGAAAAGTTCCGACGAGCAAAAAGGAAACTGTTCATTTATGTCTAAAAGAAGTTGATGGTGAAGAGGGTGTTTTCTTGGATAAAATTTAAAAGATATTTCCTAAATTAAATTCACCTAATTCTTTTTCATTAATATCTAGACATCTGACATAAAGAGATGAATCTTTTTTAATACTAAAATAAAGTTTTAAGCTATCTTCTCCAATTTTACACTCTTTGCTCAAGTTTATTTGTAGAGGTTTTTTATTCCATTTAAAAACCTCTTCTTCATTCTGAAATTCTGATAACTTTGGTAATCCATTCTCAAAAATTACATCAAAATTTCTTTTTGTTTTAGTTTCACCAATAATTATCTCGAAAATGTTCTGACCATTTTTACTTGCTTGAAGAATTAACTCAAATGGTTTTTCGGTAGGCCATGTTTGGCCCTTATAAAAAATTGGATGCCAGAAATGTTTTTGTTCTCTTTTATTAAACAATCTAATAGATATACCTTTAATTAAGATATCTTTAATCTTTACTCCAGGAGTCATAGCAAGAGCTCCTATTGCTATTGATTCAATCGGTGGCGGAGACTTGATTTGTATTCCTGAAATCTCATTAGCGATCCACTCTTTTATTAATGGAATTTGTGTTCCTCCTCCAACCAAAATCACAGAGTTAAAATCATCTGCATTACAAAATTTCCCTCTAGCTTCATTTAATAAATCCTTAAGTAGGAAATTTAAGTGACTTAAAAGATTATTCTCCATCAAAATCTTTTCAAATATTTCTTTACTAATAAAAAATTCTTTTTCTTCATTCTCTGCTGTAAATAATGAGATAAGGTATTTTCTCTCAGATTCAATTTCTGGGCCACTAAGCTTACATTTTAATTTTTCTGCTATGGAAAGATTTCTCTCATCTTGATTTGAGGGTAAAAAATAATTAACAATCCACTGATCTATATCTTTACCTCCGACTTTTGAACCCGATTTACTTATTATTTCAGCACATCTTAATTTTTGCTTTGAAATTACACTCACATCCTTTCCTTGAAACTTCAATAGCTCTGCAATAGGAGCAGATTTACCTTCACCACCTTGTGTTTTGATTACGCTCATATCGGTTGTACTCCCGCCAATATCGATAATCATAATAATTGAACCCAATGGGACATTCATGCCTATTCCAGCTGCGGTAGGTTCATCAACTAGTGCTACTTCATTAATAGGTAAATTTTCACAGAGACTTATTAACCATTTTCTATAACCCTTATAAGTGTCAATTGGGGCACTTATAACAAGCCTTCTAATGTTTAATTCTATTGGAATATTTTCCCAAAGAATTTTGAAAAATTTTTCACCTGATTCGATGGGACTTAAAACTTTCTCTTTTTGCCTTTCAAAAGGATTACCAATTAATCTTTTAAAATTTGAATGAAAATACTTTTCTGAATAAGATAAATTTTTTTTTTTTAATGCAGACAATCCTATCCTTGCAACATTGTCTTCACCTTCGAACCAAACTACTGATGGGATGACTCCAGGAGAAGAAGTAATACCAGGTATCTCAATTAAAATAAAATTGCTATCATTCTCATCTTGAAAAGCTAATACTGTATTAGTATTTCCCAAATCAAGAGCAAGAGTTCCTGAACAATTATTTTCCATAATAAATTTCTTATAAATTTTTTAAGTCCGTTTGAAAATTTATAATTTTAATGGTGTTAATATTAATGTAAACTATACTGTATATATAAAAATATCTTTTTATGAACGTATCAAATAATTCCAATATTGATCACAATGATCTTGCAAAAAGAGGAGAAAGTTTAATAAGGAAATCAACTAATAGATACTTAACTACTGTAAGAATTGCTTTTAGAGCTAAACAAAGAAGGTTTGATGATTTTGATGGATTATTAGAGGAATCAGCTATTAAACCAGTTCAAAGATCTATTATTGAATTAAGTGATGAACAAGATCAACCAGATTTACTTCCAGGTTAGCTTTGTCAGTTGAAGAAAATAATTGGAGATTAAGTAAAGATACAAAAAAAGGTAAATTTTGTTTTTTGATTGGTGTAAATAATTGGGCTATTGAGTTGCAAAAACATGAATTCGAATTGCTATATAAATTACTTATAAAATTGAATAATCAATTGTTGGAAATAAAAGATGAATTAATGGACGAAGAGTTTATTAATTTAGAAATAGAACAATTACCCTGGTACGCAGAATTGGAGGGAAAAAAATATGCATGGAACTTAAGATTAATATTTGAAAGCTCAGAACAAACTCGATCATTTCAAATGTATTGGCCTATACCAACAGCTGAAAATTTATTTTATGAAATAAAAAAAATGTGGGAATCAATGGATTGAAAAATTAATTAAATTGGAAATTTTTAGAAAAAAACCCCCGATCGATAATTCTTTTTTCACATCTTTTCCACAGCTAATTTCAAAAAAATATCTGTAGACCAACCTTGTGTGGAAAACTCGTAAAGATAAGAAATTTTTATATTACTTATAAGATATATATTGTTCAGATAAATTCCTATAGAAACTAAGTCTATTAGAGGGGTCTCATCCCTGATACGAATGAGACATATAAAAATATGAAAAGTTGACTATTTACTTTTTTTAGAGAAAACTGATCACAAGCCAATCGATCTTTCTATCCTCTTTTGAATTATGCAAGAATTAAACTGTGATGTTAATCAGAAATATATCAACAATAAAGAAGAAATAATTAGTTTTAAATGCGACCTTCATGAAAATCTTCAACAAGCTATGAGTAAGTTCGTTGAGGATCATCCTAATTGGGATCAATATAGAATTTTACAAGCAGCAATAGCTGGTTTTTTGATGCAAAAGGGATTTCAAAATAGGGATCTCACAAGGCTATATATAGGCAAAATGTTTTCTATGGATTTTGATAACTAATTAAGAATTAACTTTATTTAATTTTCTCTAAGATCAATTTAGCTATCTCTTTTTTTATTGGAATTATAGATAATCTATTACCTTTCTTAACTATTAACAGTTCTTCCTCATTAAATAAAAATTTTAATTCAGTTAAACTTAAAAATTTATTTGCCTTAAAAAGATATTTGACTTTCACACAATCCCATCTTGGTTCCTCTTGACTTGATTTAGAGTCATAATATTTTGATTCTTTTTGGAATTGAGTTGGGTCAACAATATTTAGATCGATAACCTCCATAAATCCAACGATTCCAGGAGGTTTGCAATTTGAATGGTAAAAAAATACTTTATCTCCAAGAGCCATTTTTCTCATGAAATTGCGCGCCTGATAATTTCGGATGCCATCCCATAAAGTAACTCCATCCTTTTTTAAGGTATCAATACTGTAAGCCTCTGGCTCGCTTTTCATTAGCCAATAGTTTATTTCAGTCATATCAAGGGGTTTGGAGACTATTGCGAAGTGTGGATCGGGTGTGGATGGAATAGTTTCGGAAACTGCTTCTTAAGTTATTATCCATCAAAGTTCCTATTTAGGAAAGTGATGGATGGCATGGGGGAATCCCCGTTGCTGTCGATATATTCAAACCTTTGAAAAGATTTATAATATTTTTTTTGGAATAAAACTAATATTTAAATCTTTTTTTTACTTTAAAATCCTTCATTCCCATTACTTGATTAGTTTCTATATCTTTTCGACAATTAAAATTACCATTTTTTTTATAAAAATATCTGTTGTTATATGCCCAAGATCTACAAGCAGAATAGGCTTCGTAGCTTGAACCATATTTCCCAAAAATATTTGTAGAGGGTGCAGAATTATCTTTTTTCTTTTTTGTAGGTTTATGAGTTAATCCATATTGCTAATTGCTTTCCTGATTTAAGAGAAAAAGATAATAAATGCAAGAATTTACTTTAATAAATAAGAATATAAATAAACTCTTAAATAATTACAATTAATAGAAATCTAGGAATTTAAAATAATAAATAATTTATTAATATGATTAAAATTTATATATCTAGTAATCTATAAATGGTTGGCTTTCTTTGCTTTTTAGTATTATTTAATTATATTTTTAAATTCCATCTCCTCACATAATCACAAGAAGTCTTGGAAGTTTGTCATAAATATAAATGTATATATATTTATTCTTTTTAGATCGATGAAGAAGGTTTTTACAACATTAATTACAGGTGGTTTTCTTTTAGCATCCGGAACTCATATCAAAGCAGACAATACTTTCAATAATCAACTGCAAATCCATAGCTATTGTCGTACATCATACATGTCTGGAAGATATGCAAATTACTGGGACTTATATACTTCTGGAAATTTCAATAACGGAGACGACTCAAAAGCGTTATCTGCTACAAGTGAACTAGCAGAATGTGATGAGTATACGCATGGTGCTATTAATAAAAACGTTACTGATATAGAAAGTCTTCAAAATACGGTAAATAATTTACCAGCAGGACCTCAAGGAGCAACAGGCGCGCAAGGAGAAAAAGGAGATACTGGTGCTCAAGGAATACAAGGAATACAAGGAGCAACAGGAGCTAGCGGAGTTACTGCAAAAACCGGATCAACGACAACAACAGTTGTAGGAGATTCAACGCGGAATATTTTAGAAGTTGGTACTGGGACAAATCCAACACAAATCCATCAATCCGGGATAAATGTTAATGGTCAGAATTTAATTAGCACTGATGCAAATGGAGTAACAAAACTTGGTGCTAATTCTTTAAACTTCCAGACTGTTAATGGTAAGGAGAATTTATGGGGTACTGATGCAAGCGGGAATATTATTCCTTTAAATATATCCAATGGATCCAAGTTACTTATTAATGGTCGAGATGTAGAGCAATCTATAGATAATGTTGGTGCTTTGTCTGCAGCACTTACTGGTCTGCCTACTGTTCCTCTTGATTCTAAATTCACCTGTGGTGTTGGAACGGGTGCTCATGGAGGAAACTTTGCAGTGTCAGGAGGTTGTGCGACCAAATTAAGCGACAGACTGACAATGAACTTTGCTGGATCATTGATCCCAACCTCACAGGATTATCAAGGATCTGGAAATGATTGGTCTGGTAGAGCAGGATTCTTATTTAAGCTTGTCAAGATTGATAAGCCAACACAAATTAGCAGAGTCGAAAAAAAGGAAATGAAAGAAAAAATTAATTCTTTAAATGAAGCAAATGAAAACTTGCAAGCTAAGCTAAGGTAAATAGTTTTGAAGCTACTAATCGGGCATTATTATCACGCTTAGAGAAACTTGAGAAATTTGCTTCTCTTGATAATAAGGACTTTGCAAGAAAGTGAATCCTCTTTTGTAAAGAGTAGACAAGAAAAGCAATTCCCAAAATTGTTCTTGAGAAAACCGGTGAGCCAGCAACTCCAGAGTTTATTGAAGGTGCGACAAAATCATTCGCACTCTGGTGGATATCGACTTATGAAACGATTATCAAAAGATGGAAATGATTGCATCATCTCGTAGTTATCGAATTTATTTTGCTAGTCACTTGCTAGTCAACTAAATCATCAACTCTTCAAAACCCCTGCAATAACTTAAGGGTTACTTTTCATTAGCCAGTAGTTAGGTTCAGTCATATTAGTTATTTAGAAGAAAGTTGCAATGTGTGAACGGTGTGTGAACAGAGTGAGTATTAGGTCTTCTCTGATTAGGTTCAAATCATCGATTTATTTAATCTAATTTACCGTATAAATATGAATTAAAAATATAGAAACAGATCGCTGGAAACAGATCTTTTTCTTTATTTATTAGAGCTAAATAAAATCCTAGTTATAGCTTGATTCTTGACCTTGCTGTTCACACAGAATTTATTATCTGTTCACACAGAGGTATTGAATCAAGGCTATGGCTGAGTTTTGTATTGTCTTACTGGAAAAGGTTGTAGCTGAGAAGCTCAATGGTAGATTTGCAATGATGGTCTTTATTGCTCTTGTTGGTGCTTATCTAACAACGGGTCAAATCATTCCAGGTTTTGTATAAAATGGATTTCATTTCTAAAAGTCAGGGATACGTTCCTCTTAAAGCAGTTCCTTACATTTTCTTCTGTGCAGTAATTCTAAGTATCACAACAACAACAAATACATTCGTTTAAATTTTTAAATTAAGATCATCTTTTGATGGTTTGTTTCTCTGTCGGGTTGCCTTATTTCGATCTTTGGTAGGAATTGTCCATTAATTAAATCCTTATTTTGGTTCTCTTAATGCAGTAATAAGTAATCCACCTATTAATCCGAGATTCATAAGTACTGCTCTTTGATGGAAAGGAAATACATGAAAAATAATTGTTGTTGGTATAAGAAATAATAATAAAAAAGCGGAACCAATTTTTTGATTTCCTCCAAAGATGAAAAATCCGGAACCTAAGGTAAGGCATATGATTGCTCCAACCAAAAGGATAGATGCGATTGGATCAGGAATACCTTTTGATGATATATATTCAACTGTTTTTGCAAAACCAGTAATTTTACCTGGTATAGCTGATATAAATATTGATGAGATTGCAACTCTTGCAAAAAAATCAAAAAAAGTTTTGATACCCTTATTTTTAAAAATAGAACTTTTCATTCTTCTATTATAAAAAAAGTTTAATTTATTAGATGAATACTTATTTAGTAACCGCAACTTTTAAAAATGTTGCTCTTATGGGTGCAGCTTACGACCTTTTTTTAAAGGTTATTGAGGACGGAACTTTGAATGATGAATTTGAAGGATTTAAAGTTTTGGGAAGATTTCATGCCTCTTACTCAAATAATGTTTATATTATTGTCCAAGCTTCAACAGGCATAAAAATGACAGAACACTTTGCTCCTTGGAAAGTCAAGTTTGATATAGATCTTGATATTAAGCCAGTTATGACTGATGAAGAAAAAGTTGCTGAACACAAGTTAGTTGGTTCATTAATGGCAGCAGAACAGAAAATGGGGTTTACCGGATAAGATAAACAACTAACGTTATTGTTTGAATAGGACTGATTTAAAAGTAAAGCCTGAGTTAGATAAGCAGAGCTTATAGTGGGCATGAGGATAAGTAATTATACCCACACTATTTATTTCTTGGTATTAGATTGATTTCAAGATTGCATCAGAAAGCGTCTTAAATAAATAACAAACGGTCAAATGAAAGAAACAAAAACAGTTGAGAAGGAAAAGGTTGTAGCTGAGAAGCTCAATGGTAGATTTGCAATGATGGGCTTTATTGCTCTTGTTGGTGCTTATCTAACAACGGGTCAAATCATTCCAGGTTTTGTATAAAATGGATTTCATTTCTAAAAGTCAGGGATACGTTCCTCTTAAAGCAGTTCCTTACATTTTCTTCTGTGCAGTAATTCTAAGTATCACAACAACAACAAATACATTCGTTTAAATTTTTAATTTAACATCATCATGAAAGTCAGCTAGTAGAAATACAGGCTGATTTTTTTAATGAAGTAAATTAATTTTGATTAGTTTTTATATCAGACTAGAGTCTTAATTTTTCGTTTCAAAGGATTAAATCTGACTCTTTTAATTTGATTATTTTCCCAAATCCAATAAACAGGTGCACTTCTTCTTGCTTTAATTAAACTTACTTTATCTAATTTTTGCGGGATAAATTCTTTAGAAGGATCAAAAGATTTATCTCTTCTGGGTTGATTTAAAACAATACTGCCTTCTTTTCCAGAAATTGATCTGTGATAAGTTCCAATAGGAATTTCTAATGCCCCCATTGTTCTATTTAAATAAATGACATGATATGGCTCGTCCCATGAAGGATTTATCAAAATAAATTTCCTTTCGCCTTTAATAACTAAATTGTGATCAATTTGATGTTCGTGAACGTAATATTGCTCATCTTTAAAATCATCGGGAGGAGAAATAGCTTCTTCAGAGTGAATTACCACATCGCAACCGTTAGATACCTCCAAGCCTGCATCAAAGAAAGTTACTTTTGGAGTCTCTCTGAAAATAGTTGTTGGGTAGAATTTTAATTCCATAATTTAACCTCTATTGTTAATAAATTTATGAATATTATTAATATCTGTGAGCAATAAAAAAAATCAATAATGAATTGTCAGTTGCAATAAACTAAACAATCTTCTTGAATTGGATAATCAATACATTCTTTCTTCAAAGTTTCTTCTAAAACTTCCATTTTTTTGACATAATCAAGATCTCTCAGGAGTTTGTGTGGAACGGTGAATTGAGTTTGTAGTTTCATTTTTCCTCCTATTTAATACTGTTGTTTGAGGCCATTCCAAGATTGAGACAATCTTAATCCCAGATAGGAAATCAAAATCGTCCAAAATAGAATCTCTATACCTAAATCAGTCATTTGCTTATCCTCCTTTCTTTATGACTATTGTTTAGTACGGGTAATAAATAAAAATCAAGCGTAAGAATACTTAAATATTATTAAATATTAATCGCTAAAAACTTTTCAACGGTCATCAGTAGGATTCTGTTCGCCTTTATTATTCCAATAAGTTTCAAGTTCTTTCACCTTTATATCGTATGAAAGATCTTTTGTATCCATATTCATTTCTTGGATAGTGAATGTGTCGTTTAGTGCCATAAGACTTACCTCTTGACTACAATTCATTTCTAATTCATTCGGATAGTAAATCTCAAGTTTTATGTGTGCGGTTAGAGGAACAAAACTGTACGGATTAAGGATCAAATAATACTCTCAAAATCTAAATAAGAATAATCAATATTTTTTAAATATTTCTTAGCTTATAAGTCTTTTTATGGCCTGTAATTTATTTCGTTGTCGAAGTAAATTCTTTTATTTGAAGCTTAGGTTCATAAACTGCTCCATTACATACTGCTACAGCAAGGCTTTCTTTTGCTTCTTTATCCCACTCTTTTAAATCTTTTTCTTTTTCATTAATCCAACGTACTGTTTTATCAAGGCATCGATTCCAGTAAGAAGCTTTTCTTGAAACAGGAATCAAAGAAATAGCTATCAGAACTATCGTTGCTGTAGATGTAATTACGCAGTATTTAATTATATTTGGACTTTTATGAGGGGACATAATATATAAAATTGCACCTTACCAATATAGTTCGGCGGTTAATCATATATCTTAATCTTGATCTAAAATTTCTTTTTTATATTTCTCACTAAATTCACTAATTGTATTGAAAATCCTTAATTAAT
>QCVU01000025.1 GCA_003210275.1 Prochlorococcus sp. AG-686-M10 | reverse complement strand
TTTAACATCAGTCAAAAATTTTGAATGAATTTCGTATTGTTAAATTGCCTTAATTTACCCTTCCTCTTTTTTAATTAAAGGTGTTTTTCTGGGGCTTAAAAACATAATCATATTTCTACCTTCTCTTTTCGGCCTTTGTTGAACTTCTGACTGTTCTTCTAAATCATTAGCCATTTTCAAAAGGAGTGTTTCTGCTAAATTTGAGTGCTGAATTTCTCTACCTCTGAAAAAAACTGTACATTTAACTTTATCGCCTGATTTTAAAAATCTAACAGCTTGACCTATCCTTACGTCATAATCATGTTTATCGATTTTGTATCTCATTTTTACTTCTTTAACTTCAGTTTGGTGAGATTTTTTCTTTGTTTCTTTTGCTTTTTTTTCTTGCTCAAATTTATATTTTCCGTAATCCATAATCCTACAAACAGGTGGATTAGCTTTCTCGCTTACTAAAACTAAGTCAAGTCCTCTTTGATCAGCAATTTCTAGTGCTTTTATTCTATCAATAACTCCTAATTGCTGCCCATCCGAATCAACAACTCTTAGTTGAGGGTATTTTATTCTTTCGTTAATATTTGGGAGCTCTCTAACAGGAGCGCGGCGATCAAAGCGTGGACGTGGGGGCATTCAGTTTCTTTTAATGATTGTTTTGATGATGAAAAAATCTACTTACTTTATAAAGTTAGCGTAAAGCATGCTTTATATTGATTATTGCATCTTTTAGTAGGTTTTTGTTATTAAGCCATATTGGATTGTTCTTATTACGGAACCATGTTTTCTGTCTCTTAGCAAATTGGATTGTTTTTGTTGTTGTTAGTTCAATAGCTTCCTCAATGTTTAAATTTTCCTTTAGTACATCTTTGGCTTCTTTATATCCAATCGTTTTAAGCAAAGGTAAATTTGATCCATATTGATTAATAATATCTTCGGTCTCATCTATAATTCCAAATTCAAACATATTTTTTGTTCTTTTAAAAATTCGTTCTTTTAAATCTTCTCTATCAAGACCTAATTCTAATATTTTCCATGGGGGAGGGTTTTGGAATGTTTGAGATGAGATTGGTTTACCTGTTAAATAAAAGACTTCTAAAGCTCTTATTGTTCTAACTTGATCAGCGTAATAAATTTTTTTTGTTGAGACAGGATCACAAATTTGTAAAAGTTCCCAACATTTTTCTTGACCTAATTTTTCGAATTGTGACCTTAAAGCTTTTTGAGGAGGTACATCCGGAGCAAAGAATCCCTTTATTATTGAATTCATATATAGTCCGCTACCGCCTACTAGAAAGGGAATTCTTTTTTGATTTAGTTCTCGATTTATTGAATTTGTAGCAATTTCTTGAAATTGTTTAGCATTTACTTGGCTAGAGGGTTCTTCAAGATCTATTAAAAAATGCTTTATTATTTTTTGTTGTTCTTTAGTTGGCTTAGCTGTACCTATGTCCATAAATCGATAAAGTTGCCTCGAGTCGACATTATGTATATTGATATTAAAATATTTAGCAATGTCGATTCCTAGCTCAGTTTTGCCACTTGCTGTAGGCCCGATTAAAACTATTACTAATGGTTTTGGTTGGAACATACTTGATTTTTTGGCAGAAATTTTCGATTCATATGATTAAAGTGATTAAATTTTGCATTTACTTTAAGCCTTTCTCTTATACCGATGGTAAATTTAATGAAACGCCTTTTAAAAATAACATTTTAAAAGTTTTATTTTTACTTTTTATATTAAATGAGTGAGGAAAAAAGATCTAATAAAATCTCCAATGACTATGGTGCTGATCAGATACAGGTTTTAGAGGGTTTAGAACCTGTTCGTAAACGACCAGGTATGTATATTGGTTCGACTGGTCCAAGAGGTTTGCATCATTTAGTCTACGAAGTAGTAGATAATTCTGTAGATGAAGCACTAGCTGGTCATTGCGATCATATTGAGATAGTTCTTAAAGATGATGGATCAGCTTTAATTTCAGATAATGGGAGGGGTATTCCTACAGATATTCATCCAAGAACAGGCAAAAGCGCTCTGGAAACAGTTCTTACTGTTCTTCATGCAGGGGGGAAGTTTGGAAGTGGTGGATATAAGGTTTCTGGAGGATTACATGGTGTCGGAATATCTGTTGTTAATGCTTTAAGTGAGTGGGTGAATGTCACTGTTTTAAGAGATGGTAATGAGTTTAATCAAAGATTTGAGAAAGGAATTGCAAAAGGTGAATTAAAATCTCAAAAACAGCAAAATAAACCATTAAGAAAAGGTACAACAATTTGTTTTAAGCCAGATACAACGATATTTACTGATGGTATCGAATTTGATTATGCTCTTTTATCCTCAAGATTAAGAGAATTAGCTTATCTTAATGGCGGTGTCAAAATTATATTTAGAGATGAGAGGCAGAAATTATCGGATGGTTCTTTTAAAGAAGAAATTTACTTGTATGATGGTGGGATAAAAGAATATGTTGAGTACATAAATAAAGAAAAGGAATCTATTCATTCCGAAGTTATTTATGTCGATTCACAAAAAGATAATGTTTACGTGGAAGCTGCTTTACAATGGTGTTCGGATGTTTATTCTGATAACATTTTAGGATTTGCAAATAATATCAGAACAATAGATGGAGGTACACATATAGATGGCTTAAAAACAGTATTGACTAGAACTTTTAATGCTATCGCGAAAAAAAGAGGTAAAAGAAAAGAAGTTGATAAAAATTTGTCAGGAGAAAATATTAGAGAAGGTTTGACCGTCGTATTATCTGTAAAAGTTCCAGAGCCAGAATTTGAAGGTCAAACAAAGACAAAATTGGGAAATACTGAAGTAAGAGGAATTGTTGACTCGCTAATAGGAGAATCATTAATAAAGTATATGGAATTTAATCCAAATGTTTTTGATTTAATTCTAGAAAAAGCAATTCAATCTTTTAATGCGGCAGAAGCAGCGAAACGAGCAAGGGATTTAGTAAGGAGAAAAAGTGTTCTTGAGAGTTCAACTTTGCCTGGTAAATTGGCAGATTGCAGCTCAAGAGACCCATCAGGTGCAGAGATTTATATAGTTGAGGGCGATTCGGCTGGAGGTTCAGCTAAACAAGGAAGAGATAGGAGATTTCAGGCAATTTTACCTTTGAGAGGGAAAATATTAAATATTGAAAAAACAGATGATGCGAAAATATATAAAAATACAGAAATACAATCGCTTATTACTGCTTTGGGATTAGGTATAAAGGGTGAAGAGTTTAATGTTAATTCTCTAAGGTATCATCGAGTTGTAATTATGACTGATGCAATTCTTTGGGAAAAGTTGGGAGATCTATTTGGAGTGAAAAGTTCGCCTCTAATTTGCATAATTCCTGAAACAGGAAGTTTGAGGGGTATGTCTTCAATTTCAGCAATTTTGTCTGTGACATCTATACCTTTTCTAGAAATGGACTTTTCTAAGTTGCCATCTCTGTATTGCAAAGCAATAGCAATGCCATCAATCTTAGGTTCTATTAACAATCGAGTATCTGGTAGCAACCCTTCTAAAAATTCATCAATAGAATTCTTTTTTAATGATGGTAATGGGAGGAATTTTTTATTAGTGAAGTAATCACAATCAGGCTCTATTCTTAAAAGATTTTTTTCTAACTGATCAAATTGTTTATCTGTAATTAAGGCATTACCTATTCTGTAATTGTGGTCATACCATTCGAGTCTCCCTTCTAGATATGTTGTCATAATTTATTGACTCTTTTAATGTCATATATTTCTTGAAAACTATATTAATATCTAGTTATGTCAATAGATTTCATATGAAATTCTACATGTTTTTCAGAAAAGGTTTCTAAAAAATTAACCTTCTTTTGCTATAATAATAAAGATAAAAATTTAATATTTTTCACCTGGAGAGGTGGTCGAGTGGTTTAAGGCTCTAGTCTTGAAAACTAGCGTACCGGCAACGGTACCGTGGGTTCGAATCCCACCCTCTCCGCCATATTTATAGACAAGAAATTTTAATTTGTGTTTTTGGGAAACCAAAAGCACTTTTTAATTGGAAACATAGGATTTTTGATTATTCATATGTTTTTGAAGAGTCTTCGAGTAATTGATTTAATTCTAAGAGTTCTTCTTTAGTAAATTCGCGATATTTTCCTGTAGATACGTCTAATTTAATATTCATGATTCTTACACGCTTTAACGATCTTACTCTGTAGCCTAAGGACTCACACATTCTCCTAATCTGACGGTTTAGTCCTTGAGTGAGTATGATTTTAAATTTTTTTGGCCCCAATTGTTTTACGAAACAATTCTTAGTTATGGTATCTAATATCTTGACTCCATTACTCATACTTTGAATAAAATCTCTATTAATCGGACGATTAACACTTACAAGGTATTCTTTTTCATGATTATTTCTTGCTCTGAGTATTTTATTTACGATATCTCCATCGTTAGTTAAAAAAATCAGTCCCTCACTGGGCTTATCCAATCTTCCAACAGGGAAAATTCTTGTAGGATATTTAATAAAATCTATGATATTGTTGGGTTCTACTGTTCTATCTGTTGTGCAAATAATTCCAACAGGTTTATTAAAGGCTAAATATATTTTTTTTTGTTTTGTTGGTTTTTCTATTCTTTGACCTTGAACGTCTACTTGATCACTTTCCTCTACTTTGGTACCAATTTTTGGAATTTTACCATTAATGGTTACTTTTCCTTCTTCAATTAGTCTATCTGCTACTCTTCTAGAGCAGTAACCGACTTCACTTAAATATTTATTTATTCTGGTAGCCATTTTGTCAAAGTTACCTTTTAATCATTTGAAATTTAGTTATTTTCAAGGAAAAAAAATAATGACTTCATTTTAACCAATTGATTTAGTAACCATAGTTAAATTACAACTTTATAGGGATCCTGTTGTGACTGTTTTGACTGTTGCTATTGATCTACTACTAACTGTTTAAATTCTTGTTTTCTTTCGAGTCTATGGATGACTGACCAAGTTCCGGATTTCTATTTAGATAATAGAACTATTTATTGTTTGATCTTAAGGTTTTATTGATTAACTCTAAGCGCGCTTGCTTCATTCATCTGAATATTAATAAATCATATTTCATAAAAGATGTCTACACATATACCAAAAATGTTCTATGTCGATAGTGGTCGTTTTGAACTTATCAGTTTCTATATTTCTTGATGATGACCTTTGCATTACAACTTTTATTGATGGATGTTTCATTGAATATACAGGTTTGAATCCTGCTTTTTTTGCTTCGCTATGAAGATCTCTCTTTTGATAGGAATCCATTCCACAGAATAATATAGAGGGTTTATTATCTAATCCTTCTTCTGATTTCAACATTCTATATTTTAAGACTTTTGCAATCTTTTCTAATTCCCACATTATTATTTATTCAAAAAAATAATCAATTATTACTTATAGTATTTAACTACACTAAATACGCCAACAAAAAGGATAACAATTGCAACACCATAAAAGACGAAAGGAATAATCGGATATTTATATAAAGTATTTCTAACTTTCTGCTTGACCTTATCTTTATTAAATTCGGGTAAAACAAATTCTTTTTCTCTAGGGGGCAAACCCAAATCTTTTCTTCTTTTAGCTTCTCCCATATTAAAGGCAAGTTTATTGGAATACTAAATCAAATAGATATTATATAGTTTTAAATACACTCTTTATTTTTGTTTTTGTTAAAGTTTGTTTTTGGTATTAATTATGGAAAAAGGATTTGCAACAAAAACTTCAAGTCCCAATAAAACAAAAAAAATAATTTCTTCAAAAGAACCCAAAGGAAGACTTATACCATGGTCTCCTTGGCCACCAGCAAATTTTCAAACTCGCTATCCTGCTTTCCCCCTGGTTCTTACATTATTAATTATCTTAGTTGGGCAATGGTATATTTCTCTTTTGAGATAATTTAAACCCTCATATTAAATTTAAATTTAAATTTAAAATAAGTTGAGGATATTTAAATAAATTTGTTTTTCTTTCTCTTATTTTCTGCACATTTGCAAGCAGTAATTGTTCCAATATTTCTTGGAATTAAATCAATAAATAAATTTAAACATATAAAAAACCATGCTCTTATTCCCTTTGGTTTTATTTTTTTTGGTTTGGCCTCAATGTTTGAGATGATTGACCATAAAAAAACAGATTGGATTTATGTAGATCATTCTTCTCTCTTTAATTGTTTTTTTATACTTTTCTTGCATTAGGCTTAACAAGCTTAACCATATCAGTTATTAAAAATAAATTTGCTATTAGAATAAATATCTTCCTATGTTTTTGCTCAATAGTTTCCTATTTATTAATTGATAAAACGATTGCTCTTTCATTACAAGTAATTATTAGTATATTCTTGATCATAAATTGGCAACGAATATTTAAAGATTGGATCTTCATTGCTTACCCAATCTTTGGCATTATTTTTACAACTTTCTTTGGAACAAATCTATCAATAACTGGAAATCAAATTTGGCATGTATTTATTGGCCCGTCAGGGACTATTAGTGTAATTACTTTTTATTTAGTATTAAGGAGATCAAAAAATAAATTATCTTAGATTTTGAAATGAGCAGATTTATTATTATCTCTTTTTTAATTTTGTTAAGTTTCATCGTTTCACCAAATAAAACGCTAGCTGAAACACCTCTTAATGTTTATATGAATGATTTTTACTCTAAATCTAACGAAGCCAGCAAAATTCTCAAAGAAATAGAAATTACTCTCAAAGAGGGTTCTAGAAAAAATGTCTGTTCAAGACAGAGAGAAGCTGCAAGAATAGGATTATTAGCTAATAAATCCTTAATTAAAGCATTTGAAGTGGGAGGAACAGAACCACCGATGGAAGCTATAAAATCTAGTCAAAAAAGATGGGAATCTATTTTCAATGAATGTTAAAAAAACACAAGTAAACAAAAACTTATGAAGTTCTTTAAATTTGCATTCTTACAGATCTACTAATAAACGGTATTTCAGGTTCAACTCCATTAATACACTGGAAGATAGAGAAAATAAAAATAGATAGTGTAAATATAAATACTATTGAACCAAATTCAACTAAAGGGAAAATACGTAATAGATAACTAATTATGATCAAGGCAATATCAAGGAGTAATGCTTGGCAAGCATTATATCTTATGAAATAAGGGACATTAGAATTTCTTACAACTCCTGCAAACAATATTATAAAAAATAATAAACCCCCAAAAGGTAAAGATCTTTCAATTATCGCAACAGGGAATGTGAGCAATAAAAGTACTTTTAAAAAAGAAAATTTATAGAATAAATAATATCCAAAAGGCAAGGAGGCCTTCAAAGGCAAAGTATAAAAAATAACTGAAGTTGTTCGTTGAATTATTTGATTCAATTAAAATCTACCATTTAATATTTAATTTAACGTATTTTCTTAAAAACCAACTTTACGAAATATCATTGTCTATAAATAATTAAACTTTTAATGAGAATCTTACACACCATGTTGAGAGTTGGTGATTTAGATAAGTCTATTGATTTTTATGTAAATAGATTAGGGATGAATCTTATAAGACGGAAAGATTATCCTCATGGAGAATTTACTTTAGCTTTTGTTGGCTATGGTTCTGAGAAAGATAATGCAGTAATTGAGTTAACTCATAATTGGAGCAAAAAATCAGAAGACTATGAGCTTGGAAATAAGTATGGGCATATCGCTATTGGTGTAAAAGATATATATGACATTTGCCAGGGGTTAGAAGATAACGGCTGTAATGTTACGACTAAACCAAAAACGATGAAAAACAGCACAACTGTTCTAGCATTTGTTGAAGATCCTGATGGATATAAGATTGAACTTATTGAAAGAGATTAGTTATGGCAATTTCAGAATTAAATGAAGATACACAGGATCAAATATGTGATCTTCTTGAAAATTTGCAGCAAATAGAGAAACTTAAAAATAAAGATATGCGTATTTTGTTAGATAAAATAGTTAGATCGTATGGAGGAAAAGTAGTAAATAAATAGTTTAGTTTCTAATTATTTTGCTATAAATTAATAGAGGTCAAACCTTAATGAGTTGAATAAATGTTCAACTCCAAGACCTAGATTGATTACGTATAGTAGTGTATTCAATTTAATAACCCTTCTGGTAGTGGGAATTTCTGGAAGGGTTTCTTGTTTTTACTTTGCCGTGTCAATACAAAATTAAGTATTAATGGATAAAACTTTAACTTGGCTAATTAGAGGGGCTGTTCTTATTGTTATTGGAGGATGCCTTCTTGCATATTTAAACTTAGAGAAAAAACCATCCTTAATGTTTTCAAAACCTACTATTGAGGATTTAAAATATAAAGAATTAGATAAGAGACGTGCGAATGCGGAATTTGCTGCAAAAAGGGATTCTATAGACTACGACAAATATGGAAGTACAATTTTTTGTAATTCCTCAATAAATAGTTGGATTGAATCTGTAAATTACTCCAAGCGAATGGATTTGTATATTTTTGGGAAAGATGCGGATTTATCAGACTGGGATAATTCAATCAAAGATTATGAAGACGAAAGGTCAAGATGTAGAGACTTTAATCCTTAAAGGTATTTTTATTTGCCTAGAACCGTGATTTATCCCAAAAGTTAAAATTTTTAGGTATTAAGGGAAAAAATTATCTTATTTTGAAAAATTTATGATATAAAAATACAAATACTACAGTCTGAATACATTCTGTTTAGAATCAGTAGACATTCTAAATAGATTAAACTATTCTTAGATTATAGTTAAGAATTTATGTCCAAGAATTGGTCTTACATTAGAGATGAATGGCTTAAGAGCACAACTATTGCTCAGGATGACGCAAAGTGGGCGTTAGAAGCTTTAATTAATACGGAAGAAGATTTATTTGAAATAGAGAGAAAATTTAAAAATAATCAGGATGCATTAGGACAAGTTAGAAGTCTAAAGAAAAAAGTTAAAGAAACTATATCCTCAAAAGAAATAAGCCTAGATGACATTACTTTAAATACTTCTAACTCAAATAAAGTTCAAATCTCAGTCCCATCAAATCTCAATTATCTTTTAAAGGTTTGGGCAGCTGCAGAAGGCCGCGATTTATCAAGTGTTGCATTTCAGTGTTTAGAGACTGGACTTAGAGAAATGAAGAGCAAAGGTTCAATTCCATCTATAGCAATAAATCGATATGATTCTGCATGTCAGAAAAGAATTGCCTTAGCAGAAGTAAATAATTTATTAGAAAAATACGAAATTTCTCAAAACGGACAAAAATAAAATGGCATTAAAAAAAATAATTAAAGAATATCGCAAATTTATTTCATCTCCTTTAATTTTAGCGCCTCAAAAATCTAAATTTGGAATAGTTTATACCCTTTATTCGGATAGCTTTAATTCAATAGAAGTAGGCTTTGCTGAAAATGATAATGTTCTAAAAAAAAAGGTTTTACAAAGCGATTTCATCTTATTAGATAAAAAGAGAGGTAAAGAGCAAGACCTTAATTTATTAATAAAAACTTTAAATGAATTGGATATCAATTTTTCTAGTAAATTGAATTTCAAATACTCAAATATTTTAATAAGACATTTATCTACTTTAGGTTGGCCCGTGGGGCGTTCACTTCATAAACAGAGAAAAATCAAAAAAGAACTTTCATTTGCTTAAATTTAAATATAATCGCATTCCAAAGTTTCTCTAGTTTCTCTATTAGTAAAAGGATTAGTTCCAGAGGCATCTTTACAAAATTCCCTTAAAACATCCTTTGGCAAGTAGACATTTGTGAAATCTGCTCCTTGAATTTTTACATTTTCAAACTGAGTACTATAAGCAAAAGAATCCTCTAAATTAGTATTTGTTAAATCAGTTCCATCCAACACTGCTGAGTCTAGAGTAACTTCTCTTAAATTAGAATTGCTTAAATTAGTATCCTTTAATTTTGCTCCATATAAACTTGCATTTTGAAGATCACAATCTGACAAATTTGCATCCTGTAAATCTGTCAAATAAAAAGTTGCACCTTGTAAATCAGATCCCGAAAAATCAGTTCCTAGCAATGATTGTTTGCCATAATCTAATGCTCCAAAACAACTCGATGGAAAGATTAAAGTAATCGAACAAATAATCATTATTATAAATCTCATTTAAATCTAAAAATGTTTAAGTAAATTCTAACTTCTTAAGTTAAAAACAAGAAATCTATTTTTAACTGAATGCTATATTTATTGATATGAAAAATATACAAGTAGATTTTGGATATAAATCCTTTTGATGCGATCGTAGTAGGTTCAGGGGCTACAGGTGGGGTAGCTGCACTTACTTTAGCCGAACAAGGATTAAGAGTTCTAGTAATAGAAGCAGGACCTCAAATTAAAAGAAATGAGGCTAGTAGTAATGAGCCGAAAGATACCTTAAACAGATTATCAGGAATAGTCTCAAAGAAACACGCTAATCAAAGTCAACATCCTGGTTATTGGAAAAATAACCCTAATTTATATTCAAATGAATTAAATCATCCTTATAGCCAATCAAAAGACAAGCCATTCCTTTGGACTCAAGGAAAGCAATATGGAGGAAGATCATTAACTTGGGGGGGTATTACCTTGAGATTTTCTCCAGATGATTTTCATCCATCAAAAAAAGATGGGTACGGTCCAGATTGGCCTATTTCCTACGATGAATTATCACCTCATTATGATTTTATTGAGAAATTTTGTGGAATTTATGGACAAAAAGATAATATTAAAGAAGTTCCAAATGGTAAATATATTGGTGAAATACCTCTTACAAATAATGAAAGTATTTTTGGGAATCAGGTTAAATCAAAATTAAACTATCCATTTATTCAATCTAGAGGATTTGACCGTAATTCCTCAGTAAAAGAAGACCAATGGCCGAGATCTTCAAGTGTCGGCACCACCTTTAAAAAAGCATTACGCACAGGAAAGGTTCAAATACTTTTTAATCACCTAGTAGATTCATTCGAAACAGATAAAATAACTGAGCTCGCTTCAAAAATAATCATTGTAAATCTAGAAAATGGTCAAAGAATATCATTAAATTGCGGTTTAATTATCTTATGTGCATCCACAATATCAACACTTAGGATTCTACTTAACTCGGAAATCAAATCAAACTCTTCAGGTTTTAAAGATACCTCCGGTAAGTTAGGAAAATATTTGATGGATCATATTTCTATCTGTAGATTTTTTTCAATTCCTAATACAATTAAATCAAAAAACAAATCTCATTCTTATCCTGACCTCTCAGGCGCGGGGAGCTTTTTCATACCCTTCGGGTCAAACTTACCTAAACCTGAAAGTATTAACTTTTTAAGAGGTTATGGAATTTGGGGCGCAATTGATAGGCTTGGAATCCCAAAGTTTTTACAAAAAGATTTAAATTCTTCTACAGGTTTTCTAATCGCTCATGGTGAGGTCCTACCAAGAGAAGAAAATTCAGTCTCTCTCTCTAAGAGAACGGATAACTGGGGGATTCCAATCCCTCATATTGAATTTAAATGGAGTGAAAACGAATTAAATATGGCTAAACATATGGAAAGTACGATAAGAGATTCAATAGAAGCTGCGGATGGAGATATTAGAGGCATAGATGAGCTCTTAAAAATTCCATATGTAGGATTATTTACAGAAAAATCTATTGCACTTTCAGGAAATCCTCCACCACCTGGATATTATATTCATGAAGTAGGAGGAGCAGCTATGGGATTTAATGAGGAAGAAAGTGTCGTCAATAAATCAAATCAACTATGGAGGTGCAGCAATGTCCTTGTATTAGATGGCGCATGTTGGCCAACTTCTTCGTGGCAAAGTCCTACCCTAACGATGATGGCTATAAGCAGAAGAGCTTGTTTAAATATTAAAAAGACTTAGAAGGTGTAAAAAGTTGGTTTATGTACATCTCTGAAACCGAACTATCCGTACATCCATTTTGGACAAGAAAAGTAGCTAGAGCAGAATTTATAAGCTTGTATTGATCCCATGTAGGATTATGTAAAACAAAATCTTTCATTGTTTCATAAAGACTTTCTGAAAGCTCAGTTTCTAAAGAGACTTTTGATGGAAAAGAATTATCAAATTTAACATCAATGTTATTCTCTTGATTTATTTGATTCATAAAAAATAAACTTCGTCTTCAAATATAATTGTCTATTTTTTTCTAAAAGTCAAAAATATATTTTTATCAGCTCTACACCTTTATCAAATGAGACTCATGTAATAGATAGGATTCAGCAAAAAAAAATTCCAAAAGAGATAAATTCAAAAAAGCTTTAAGAAAAGTCAATAATAATGTTGAAGCGCTGTTATTTTTGAGATGAGGCTTCATAACTAATTCGATGTGGATACGGACGTGGAAAACATATCATTAATTGTGGAAAAATAACCCAAAATACTTTTCTGAATATCTATTAGGAATACTTATATATGATTAGTCTATTGAGACCAAATTAAGAAAGAGACAGTTGATTCAGTCTTTTTCAACTGAATTTCTTAAGATTTGATCATCACTAAGCAAGCGAAGCGTAACAGGTCCCAAGGGATGTTTTGAATTCGGGTAAACACTATGATGATGATGGTGATCTTCATGTTTATGATGATCTTCATGTTTATGGTGATGTTCATAATTCTCTTTTTCTACTAAAAGTACTGGCTGATCATCAACATCATTCAAGCTTTGGCTATTTATTTCGCAGGCTCCATTACATTCAGAATCACATAAATCACAACTTAGTCCTATGCCCTCAACATGATCATGATGACTTTCTTGTACTAATCCAACTTCTTTCTCAAAACCAAATAAGTTCGATCTATATTTGCACAGGGAACAATTCATAAAATTATTGCTCTCGTCATTAAAAATTTCTTCAATCCTTTCTACAAATGTTTGAACAACATAGTTATGAGATGAAAGATATTTTGCCTCATGGAATTCAACATGTGGATTATCAAGTGCCACTAAATCGCTTTGCCTTTTTATTCTTGTAACAAGTACCCCTGAAAAAAGAAAGTAAGGAAAAATAATGATGTTTTTATAACCAAGTCTTACAACATTTCGCAAACCAGGTTCTACTAATGGAAATGTTACCCCCGAGAATACAGTTTCTCCCCAGCCCAAACCTACTCCTTCAACTACCATTCTTGTAATTTTAGATACGTTAGAATTTGCATCAGGATCAGAAGAGCCTCTTCCAACTACTACTAATAATGATTCTTCAGGGATTAGAGAATTATTCTTTTTGAATACTTCTTTTACTCTCTCGCAGGCTGCACTAATCATTAAATTATTAATTCCTAATTCTCTTCCATAAATTATTTCAATATCAGTTTTCTTCGCATAATTCATAAGTAAACTTGGTATGTCATTTTTTACGTGCCCAGCAGCAAAAAGCATCGCGGGTATAGCTATTACTTTTTTTATAGAACTATTTCTTAATTTATCCAAAGCATCAGTAAGAGATGGCTTTGCAAATTCCAAAAAACCAAACTCAACTAATATTGATGGATATTTTTTTTGTATAAGCCTAGTTAATTCCTGAAATTCTTTAATCGCTAATTTATTTCTACTTCCATGACCACAAATGAGGATACCAATTTGCTTATTTAAGTTTGAATCAAAAATATCCAATTTCAAGCAATAACTAATAACATATTAGTAAAGAAGATTATTTAGTAGTGAAAAATAATAATAATTTACTTGAAGTTCCAAATATTAATTCCAGAGATGCTCAAATTAAAAAACTAATTTATAAAGTGGAGGATAATTTATTTAATAGTCGTTTCAAATTATCATCAAAATCAGAATATCTTTGTGTTTGCAGTGGGGGTACCACTTCAAGCTGCGCTAGAAAAGGTTTAATTACCCTTGATTTAAGAAAAGAATATAACCAAATTCATCTTGATAAAGAAAAGAATTTAATAAAAATTGGAGGTGGCGTGATTATGAAGGATCTTATGAATTATTTAGAGAAACATAATAAGACCTTTCCTACTGGCCTATCAAAACTTCCTGGAGCAGGTTACATATTAACCGGAGGAATAAGCCCGATGAGTCGTAGATATGGATTAGCTATTGATAATATTGATTCCATAAAAGGGTACTTAGGAAATGGGACCTTCATATCATTAGAACAAAACAGTCTAAATTCAGCCCAAAAACTAATATGGGAAGGACTTAAAGGTGCTGCTCCTTTTCTAGCAATAATTACTGAAATTAGCCTTAAAACATTTCAATCTCACCCTATTCAAATTATTGAAGGATTTGTAGATGATAATGAACTCTCAAAAATTATTAATTTAGCTGAGGGATTCCCAGTGAATTTAAGCCTTCAATGGATTTATGCTGAAGAAATATATATTTATATCTTCGCGGAGATAAAGAATGATTCAGATAACAAAATTACTAAAAACTATTTTAGAAAACTTGAAAAATTCACTTCTCTCAAAGTAAAAATATATGAAAACTATAATCAGATAAATTTTTTTCCAAAAGAATTAGATCTTTTCGAATTAAATAAGAATAACCATTCAGAAGTAATAAGTCTTCTGGGAGGAGATTTAAAAGATGATATTCAAATTTTTGTCCAATGTATGAAAGAAATAATTCATGACAAGCCAAATAATTCTTGTTATGTTGCTACACAACAGCTTGGAGGAAAGACAAAAGATTTTGAGTATAAATCAAGTTTTTTTATTCATCGTGAAAGTACTTGGAAACCTTGGATATATGCCGCATGGAAAAAAGATGATCTTAAAGAAAAGGAAATAGTTTTGGAGTGGATGAATGAATCGTGGGAAAAACTAAAAAAGTTTTTCCCACAAATACATTTAGCTCAAATTCATAATCATTTAAATTCACACAAAGAAGAAGTCGATTTATCTTTTGGGGAAAGACTTAGTGAATTAAAAACTTTAAAGAATATTTGTGATCCAGAAGGTATTTTGCCTCCTCTATAAGGTAACTTTTTAAGTATATGAAGAAATTAAAATGTCAAATTTCACCAAATATTTATCTAAAAATTGGCTAGATGATCCAAAATCCAATATTCTCTCAGGATTAGTAGTAGCTTTTGCAATGATTCCTGAAGCAATTGCTTTTTCAGGAATCGCTGGAGTTGATCCCGAAGTTGGACTTTATGGCGCATTCTGCTTATCTATAACAATTGCGATTCTTGGTGGTAGAAGGGGTATGATTACTTCCGCGACAGGATCAACAGCCCTTTTAATGACTGGGGTTGTTGCTATTGGAGAAGCTCAGGCTCCAGGAACAAATCTTGGTCTTTCCTATTTAATAGCGGCAGGATTATTAACAGGTGTTTTTCAAATACTCTGGGGATATCTAAGGCTTGCTTATCAAATGAGGTTTGTACCTACAGGTGTATTAAGCGGATTTGTAAATGCTCTTGCATTATTAATATTTCAAGCTCAATTCCTTCAATTAGGAATTGGCATTAATGAAGGGAAGCTATTAGAAAATGAACTTTCAAAATATCCGACAAATAGTCAAATACCTACTGTTTGGATTCTCGTAATTTTAGGATTAATTGTTATTTATGGATTTCCCAAAATAACAA
>QCVU01000024.1 GCA_003210275.1 Prochlorococcus sp. AG-686-M10 | reverse complement strand
AGATTGCAGATTAAAACAAGTAAAAATCGGAATGAAAAGAATGGGTAAAAATGGGGCTAGTAAAAAAATTGTGGCTCATATAAATTCAAATTTGTTAACTTGATCAAGTAATATTTAAAAAGGTTTTATAAATTTTTTATGTATCCTATTAATGATCGGCAATATCTAGCAACCTGCTCAGAGATAGCTAGGTTACTGAGTGTAAGTTTGTCCTCAGCAAAAAAAAAAGTAGAAATTCAAATTGCAAAAAAAGGTTCTAAAACGATTGAAGAAAAAAGACAAGTTGCACAAGATCTTTTGAAAATATGTGAAAAGGACAATGGAAATAAATTAAGTTCATCCAAAATACTAGATAAACTTATGTCGACTCTAGAAAATGATGATAATTTTATAACTGAAGATTAATTAATGTTCAAATATATTCGAAAATTTTAAAATATCTAATTCAGAGAAAACTGAAATAGTCTCAAAACATTTTTGAGCTAACTCATATCTTCCTTCTCTATCAAGTATGACTTTTAATTTGTGCATTGCCTTAATTAAATATCTAACGTCATTGGCAGCATAATCAATTTGCTTATTAGATAAATTTTCCGAACTACCCCAATCACTACTTTGCGAGCTTTTATCTAATTCTACTCCTATTAATTCATGGATTAAATCTTTTAATCCATGTTTGTTTGTGTAAGTCCTCGCCAATTTACTAGCTATTTTAGTACAAAAAATATTTCTTGTATTAATTTCAAGATTACATCGTAGAGCTGCTACATCAAATCTTGCATAATGAAATATTTTCATTATTTTTGTATCTTCAAATAATTTTTTTATATTAGGTGACTCTGAGTTGTTAAGTTCAATTTTTATGCATGCAGTCAAATTTAGTTCATTACATATTTGTATCAAACACAGCCTATCTCTTCCATGTATTAATCCCATTGCCTCAGTATCTACAGCTAAATAAGATGAGTCCTTGTAGAGATTATATAAATCAAAATTTATATCATTACAGGAAAAAGTTATTTCTTTATTCTTTTCATCATTATTCATAAAGTATTAACGATAAATTAATTCAAATTTTACTTTACATTATTTTGATAAGTTTGTGATTAAAGGTTTTCTTAGGATTTAAAGTTAATTTCAATCATAATCAATCTTAATTTATATTATGATAAATTTCTAATTAGAAAAATAGTTAATATTATTAGAGATGTAAATATGACTTATTCTCTTAATTCAACATTATTACTTACAATTCTTCTTTCAATAGGTTTATTTTTTTTTCTGAGAGCTTCAAGCAAGGATAGAACAACAGTCGTTGAAATAACTTCTTCTCAAAAACCCATAGAAGTTTTAACTGTTATGTACGAATGGCTTGATTTAAGAGGCTGGAACCAGACAGGTGGAGATTTTGATCAAAGAATCTTAATATTTAAAGGCCAGGTTGTATCTAGTAAATTGTTAGCAGTTTTTTTGAGTTTGCTTGGTGGGTTTGGATCTTGTGCTTTAGGGTTAGTAATTATTCAAATTTATCCAACGTTGGGATGGTGGCCTATCCTTTTAGGTCTAATTGGAGGTCCTTTATCAGGAATGATTTATTTTAAGAAGTCAGCTCGGGAAGAAAAATTTGAATTAAGGTTGATAAGTAATGAAGATAGTGAAGAAATGACGTTAATTAGGTTAAGAGCTCATAGAGATGAATTAATATCTTTAGAAAATGAATTAAGCGATAGGCTTAAATTAAAAAGTGATGGTTCTTTGTTCAAGACACCTATTTAGTAAGATTTTCTCAATAAGTTTCAGAAATAATTTAATCAAAAATATTATTTTCTATACAAAATTTTTCTAGATTTTTATCATTTTGCCAGTCCTGAGGTTTAGTGAAAATAGTTGTGAGGTGATCTTCTCTGGAGCCTTTTTTAGCTTTATACCCATATTCCCATCTAGCCAATGGTGGTAACGACATTAATATAGATTCAGTTCTACCATTTGTTTGTAATCCAAAAATTGTTCCTCTGTCCCAAACTAAATTGAATTCAACGTATCTTCCTCGTCTATATAGTTGAAATTCTCTTTCCTCTTTTGTATAGTTCTGGGTAACTCTTTTTTCAATTATTGGTTGATATGAATCTAGGAATGCTTCTCCGCAATTTTCTGCTAAAGAAAATAAATTATTCCAATTTAAGTTTAAGTCTCCAATATTACTAGATTCTTTATAGGCCTTACCCTCTTTATTGTTACCTTTATAAAGGTTGCTAGAACCATCTTGATAATCATAAAAGATTCCTCCAATACCTCTTGATTCATTTCTATGTTTTAAAAAGAAATATTCATCACACCATGGCTTAAATACCTTGTGAAGATTTTTATTAATTTTTTTGCAGGCATTACCATGTTCTTTATGAAAATTTCTTACGTCAGTCAAATATGGGTAATATGGCGTTAGGTCGGCACCTCCACCAAACCACCAAACTGGTCCTGCTTCAAAATAACGATAATTAAGATGCACTGTAGGAATAAATGGATTTTTAGGATGTAAGACCATCGAAGTGCCTGTGGCAAACCATTCATGGCCTTTAGCTTCTGGTCTTTGCGAGATTATTGATTGAGGAAGTTCTTTACCATATACTTCAGAGAAATTTACTCCAGCTTGCTCAAAAATTGAACCGTTTTTTAAAACTCTTGATCTCCCCCCTCCACCTTCTTCTCTGAGCCAAGATTCTTCTGTAAATTTAGCTTTCCCATCAGTATTTTCAAGACCATTGCAAATATTATCTTGTAATTTTAGTAAGAGATTCTTCGTTTTCTCTCTTGAATTCTTAGGAGCTTCTTTAGACATTTATTTAACTTGATGTTTGAAGAATAAAATCTTGGTTAATTAGTAGTTTCCCTTTATAATTTCGTTTAAGGGGGAGGAATTTCTTATTATTTGATAGTTCGACATAGTTCTTAATCTTTTAAAGAGTCAAATAACCTACAAAAACATTTAAAAATTTTGATGACTACAATCGAAGATGCGAATTATTCATTATCAAAGATTCTAGATTCTGGATCAAAGAAAAATCTCATTGAACTTGCTTGGATTAAAAACGTGAGAGTAATTTTACCCAGAATAATAATCACACTCTCATTACCTTCCTTTGCAAATTCTCAGAGAGAGCGAATAGTAAAAGAGATTAGAAATATACTTCTTGAATTTGAGGATGTTAACGATGTACAAATAGAAATAGATAATGAGCTATCTCAATCAAATTCTACGAGCGAAAATAACGTACCTGAGTTGCAGCCGATAAAAGGTATAAAACATATTATTGCTATAAGTAGTGGTAAGGGAGGTGTCGGCAAAAGTACAATTGCAGTTAATATCGCATGCTCGTTAGCTAAATTAGGTTTAAAAACTGGTTTATTAGATGCTGATATTTATGGGCCTAATACTCCTTCAATGCTAGGAGTTACTGAAGAAAATCCAACAGTAACTGATGGTATCGGTAATGATCAAAGATTAATTCCAATTAATAAATACGGTATCTCATTAGTCTCAATGGGTTTTTTGATAGAAGAAGGACAACCAGTTATATGGAGAGGGCCAATGCTTAATAGCATAATAAAGCAATTTCTTTATCAAGTTAAATGGAATGATCTGGACTTCTTGGTTATTGATTTACCTCCAGGTACAGGAGATGCTCAAATATCTTTATCTCAATCTGTACCTATTACTGGTGCAATTGTTGTAACGACACCTCAAAAGGTATCTTTGCAAGATGCAAGAAGAGGTTTGGCAATGTTTAAGCAACTTGGGGTTCCATTATTGGGTGTTGTGGAAAATATGTCTGTGTTTATTCCACCAGATATGCCTAATAAAAAATATGAAATTTTTGGTAATGGTGGTGGGAAAATCTTAGCTGCGGAAAACAATTTACCATTACTTGCTCAAATTCCTATTGAAATAGCACTTGTCAATGAGAGTAACAAGGGTGTTCCAATTTCAATAAGTGAACCTGATAAAGAGAGTTCAATTAAATTTAAAGAGTTGGCTCAATTGATTAAAAAACAATTTTTTAATTAGTCTTAATGTTCAAGGGGATTTCTCTAAAAAAGAAAAAGAGATTTTTTGATAATAAAAATAAAATAAATAGAAAAATAGTTTTTTCACCTTTACTTGTAATACCTCTAGCTTTAGTTTGTATTTCAAGTATCTTAATAAAAAGTGTACAAAGAGAGTTTTTACAATCAGATTTTTTAAATCATCTTTTCACAGGCTTCTTGGGTTATTTTTTAGCTATTTTTATTTCATATATACCAATAGAAAGAATTAAAAAATATTTAATCCCACTTTATTTTTGTTCTTTACTTTCATTACTTTTAATCTATTTTTTTGGGATTTCAATTTATGGGGCTCAAAGATGGCTGAGCTTAGGGATTTTTTCATTTCAACCTTCGGAAGTCGCGAAATTGAGTACTATATTAACTCTTGCTTTAGTGCTAGAAAGAAAATCTATTTCTTCTATAAAAGATCTACTATTACCTTTTTTAATTGTTATCTGAGTCCCTTTCTAAAGATAATTTCCAACCGCCTTCAGCTAGTAAATTATTTCGTTCATGAGTCAATCTTAATTTTTCTAAAATATAACTCAACTTCAATCTATAAGGCTCTGATCTGTATCTTGTTGCCCTTGCTTCATAAATTTCAGGAAACTTCACCCTATCTGTTTCTAGGGATTCCAAAAGAGATGAGCTTACTTGGCTCCATTGCATTGAGACGCTTAATTGATCTCTAAGATTAGAGGTCGCTTTGATATATCTTTCTAACATTAATTGTCTTTGGTAACAGGCAGTCCGCCAAGTAATTTCAGGAGTAACTGATGGATTACCATCTCTATCAGAGCCTACCCAGGATCCAAATGTACAAAAAGATTCAGTAGGCATCTGAACGTCTGGATAATTTTCAGTAAGGGCTGAAGAAATCCTCCCTCTCAACTGAGGCATTGCATCAAAGAGCACTTGTTGAAAATAATGCAGGGCATAATCAACTTCATCTATTACTGATGGTTTGAATTGATGCAACTCATCTGTTCTCCACCAAAGTCTGATCTCTTCTTTTAATTGTATTTTGAGAGATTTAATATCTTCAACTGTTAAAAATTTTTCAACCTGTATTTTTTGCAGCAGATTAGCTACTCTAGTTTGCTTATGCCTAATTGTATGTCTAACTATCTCTGTAGGATGTGCGGTAAAAACTAAGCGAATATCCATTTCTTGTAATAATTCCTCTAATTTTCCTGGAGGAACATTTAATCTTCTAAGCCTAAAGAATAATTCTTTAAATGTTACGGGAGCATTTTGCCTTGCCAAAGCAGGAGCAAATGGATCCAGATTATCTTGTGATTTTTGAACATTCTGATTAGTAAAGCTCTGAATATATCTATCTTCCTCAACTCTTTGTTCCAAAATATTAACTAGCTGGAAATATAATGAAAAAGCTCTGGCTGCAGAAATTGATTCAGCTAAATCCATAGAATTAACAATATTAACCATTTCATTTTTAAAAGTTTTTGAACTATATTCTTCAAGTTGATTTGAATAACTTAATTCCTTCAGCTGTATTAAACGATTTGCTTGATCATCTGGACATTCTTCCCTCAATACAGATTCCCATAAATCTTCTATCAATGCACGATTTTTATCTAACGGATCAATGTTGCTTATAAGATCCACATTATTATTTTTAAACTGTTTCGTAGATTCCATATAATTATTATGTCATAAGGAAATATATTGGGATCAAATATTTTTTTATATTATTAAATACTTTCTTCTTCACTTTTAATCATATCCTGAATAGCATATTTCATAATATCCTCAACAGACAATCCTTCATTGTATTGTTTTATCCATTTCATAGATTGATTTCCCTCGTCAAGAACTTTATAGATGGGTTTCAAAAGATGATTCATATGTAACTTTTCTGCAGTTGAAGACAATTCAGCCAATATATTTTTTATCCATTCTCTGCAAATCATTTTCTTCCCATCTCTCCAATGAGTTAATTCAGCATCTAAACTATTTTGTGCAGCATTAATTTCGTTTTGATCGCATATTTTTGTTAATTGATCCATAGAAAATTTACTACTAATTGAGGGATCTAAAGTCTCCAGATTTTCAAATAAATGAATAACTCTCAGTTCAAGTAAAGCAGTTATTGCCAACAATAAATTAATATCAGAGACGTAATCACAAATTCTTAATTCCAGACGATCTAAGACATATGGCCTTTGAGGTCCATTTGGACGAATAGAAGACCAAAAATGTCTAATATTGTACATATTCCCACTCTGAATATTTTCTTCAATCCATTTTATATAAATATCATGATTGTTAAAAAAAGGCACATTATTTGGTGTTTTAGGAAATTGAATCCATCTCTGTGAATGATTATTAGTAAGTTTATTATTTAAAAAAGGAGAGCTTGCACTTAGTGATAAATATAAGGAAGCCTCACACCTTACGAGTCGAATAGCTGCGAAAAGTTTATCTAAGTTATCAATACCTAAGTTTATATGAACACTTGAAGTAGCGATTGATATACCGTAGTTATCTTGAATAAATTGATGATAAACATTATTTTTATCAGAATGTTGAAACTGATTATTATGTTTAAAACATAATGTGGATGAAGGAATTATTGTTAGATCTCTTTTATTTAACCATTTCCTTAAATTTATTCTGGGTTCTAATAAGTTCTCATAACTGACTTTATAGTCTTTTTCTGGATTTGTAATATACTCAACATTTCTGTTATCAGGCTCTTTGACAAAATTCGTAAATGTTTTTTCTATATCATCGGAAACTCCAACATGATTATTTTGAGAACCAGTAAAAAGTTCTACTTCAAAGCCTTTAAATAAATTACCGTTATTCATTTATCAATCCAAACAAGCCAATGCCATTAATATCCCTTTGGCTTTATTAATGGTCTCTTGATATTCATTCGCAGGAGATGAATCTGCAACTATCCCAGCACCAGCCTGAACAGAAACTATATATCCACCTTCATCAGAAGGCTGAACTATCATTGTTCGAATTGTTATCGCAGTATTTAGTGCACCATTTATATCTATAGACCCATAAACTCCAGCATACGGTCCTCTGGCATCTTTCTCAAAGTTTTTAATTAATTGCATAGCTCTAATTTTTGGAGCCCCAGTTACTGTACCAGCAGGAAAACATGCTTTTAGTAAATCCCATACCCCAGTATTACTTTTCAAGATACCTTCAACTTCACTAACTATGTGCATTACGTGTGAATATTTTTCAATTATCATCAAATCTTTGACCTCTATTGTACCTGGTTTACATACTCTTCCTAAATCATTTCTCCCCAGATCAATAAGCATTACATGTTCTGATAGCTCTTTAGGATCTTTTAATAAATCTTTCTCAAATTTTAAATCTTGTTCAGCATCTTTACCTCTTGGCCTGGTGCCAGCTATAGGTCTTAAGCTTGCAACAATTTGATTATTTTTATTCTTCTCTGCTTTGACCATCACTTCAGGACTAGAACCTATAAGGTACCATGATCCAAAATCAAAGAAAGCCATATAAGGTGAAGGATTAACCATCCTTAAACTCCTGTATAAGTTAAAAGGATCACTTTTAACTTTCGATTGAAATTTTTGGCTAATAACAATTTGAAAAATATCTCCTTTTTTTATATATTCTTTTGCAGAAACAACAGCTTCTTCAAAATCTTTTTTATTCCAATTACTTGAAATAGCAATATTCAAATCTTTATTATCATTCCAGTTAAGAACATGTCTTTCATTAATTGGAGCCCTCATTAAATCTCTGATTCTATTAATTTTTGAAATCGAATCTAGATAAATTTCTTCAACATGAGTTTCTGATGCACTAGAAGTATCTGCATATACAACTACAGTAATACATCTTTTCATTTGATCAAAAATTACTAATTGATCAAAAAACATCCAAGATCCATGGGGGATATCATTCTCTTCTAGAGAATTGATATGCACATTAGGCTCTATGCGATTTATTAATTCATAACCCCATGAACCATATAACTGACCAACATAAGGTAAATTATCGATATTATATGACTTATATTCTTCTGTCCAAGCTCTTAATAAATTAAAAGGATCTCCTTTATATGTTTTACTATTTCCATTACTCCAAGTCTTAATAGTTTTTTCTCCTCGACAAACTGCTTCCCAAAGAGGATTAGTAGCAACAATACTCCATCTGCCTAAATTTTCACCACCTTCAACGGATTCAAGGAAGACACCATGTGAATCTTTATTTGATAATTTAAGCCATGTCGATAATGGGGTTTCTAAATCTGCAGGCCAAGTTTTGAGAATAGGTATAAAATTTTTACCTTCATTATAAGCCTTTAAAAAACTATCTTTTTGAGAACTGATCATATTAATAAATTCAGTCCAAATTATAATTATATTTGTCTCTTATATCAACTTTTGATAATTTATTCAAAAGTTTCTTTAGTTGTAAATTTTAAACCTGCAGGATTCGGATTCTCTCCTATTCTTCTTGGATTATGACCAACTTTCTCTCTACCTTCATTAACTTTCTCGGGGAATACTCCATCTTTAGGATGTAAGAATTCAATATCTCCTCCAGGGAAAATTCTATAAATTTTAAAATTTTCAATCCTAGGTTTAAAACCCCTTAATTGTGTTCCGAGAGCGAGGCATTGTTCTTTTCTTGCAAAGTACATTAAATTATCCCCCTCGTGCATAACAGCTGCTCCACCAGTTGGCAATTCAAAGGCTTGTTCCTTGGAGCTATTCCATGAAATCGCATATTTTTCTTCAGTTTCTGCAGAGTTTAATAAACCCCCAGTACTACCTATATGCTTTGGAAATTGACCAACTAAAGTTTCAGTCATCCTAATTTTGAAGTTATTTCTTATAAGAAACTAGCATTCATGTTTTACAAATTTCTTAATTATTTAAAAAGTTTCTACATTATTTAATAAATGTAAAAAAGAAAAATTCACTTAAATATAATCTATATCTGCAATTGGGAAAAATACTGTCAAGCCAGTATCCCTTCTTTGAGTAACGTGACCTCCCAAACTCGCTAATAATTTTTGCGTCGCAACCTGACTTAATTGTAAACTTCCTGTTTGAGGATTCCAATTTAGTACTGGACCTATATCAGAACCATTTTCGTTATTAGAAACTTCATTTTTACCCATTTCAAATTTTTTAACTTTCAATTGAAGTTTTAATTTTTGTCCCGCGGGTTGTAACTCTAAGATTAAACTACTACCTTCTCTTAATCCTCTAGTATTTTTATCGATTAGTCCTCTTAACATTAATTCTAATTTTTCAGAATCACTCAAAATTTCAGGAAGTTGTTTAGGTATATCAATTTTTATCGAAATTCCACGTCGCTTTAATTGTTTACTCCAAATAGGTGATAATTTATATAAAATTTCCCCCAAATTTATTCTTGCCAACTGATTGGGGGGGGACATATCATTACTCACAAGTTCGGCAGCATTGAAAATAAGACCAAATCTATCAATTTGCTCAGTACACTCATTATCAATTTGAATTAAACGGTTTCTCATTGATTCGTCCATATTATATTTCCTGAGAGTAGAGCTTATTAACGTCCTTATAGTTGCTAAGGGAGTTCTGACTTCATGAGAAATTGCTTGTAATAACTTTGCCTCTGTTAATTGATCATTAGTATCATCATTTTTATTTACATTCTGAACACTTAATTTAGGGATTAAATTTGCCAACTTAGTTGATAAACTTGGCCAAAAACTGTTTTCAAATTCATGATTGATATGAAGATCTCCTAAATTTGTAATTGCTTTACGAAAATTAAGTGCCTCCTCATAATTTTCTTGATTCAATTTTGCATCAATCAATTCAATTGCAGTTTTTAGGCTCTTTTCATCGCATCTCATCAGTAGCGTTTTCTTGTCTTTTTCTCCTGCGATTGTTAAAAGACATTGAAAATTAGTAGTAATAATTATTAAAAAAGGTTCAAAACCATCTTTAGTATTTAAATTCAAGACTTTGTAATTCCTGACAAAATTACTATCTTCTTTAATTTGTATGGAATGATCTACTGGTAGGAAACCAGCATTATCCATCTGAAAATAAGGGAAACCCTCTGGAGACCATAACCAACCTTTCATTTTTGTTAGACATTTTTTATCTGTGAGAGCAGGCAAAGGAGAAGCCACCCAAAATCCTCCATCTTTAGAGGAATGGGAAAGGAACTCTTTTTGAACAACTTCTAAAGAGGCCCACCACATCCGCCTGGAAGTTTCATCATCAACATATGAAGTGTTTAATCCTTGAAGAAGTAAATCTTGAATTTTTTTTATAGTTATCTGAGATTTCATTAATTTTTTAATGATCTAGAGCGATTTAAAGTAGATAATGCCAGACCAATACATATAAAATTAATCAATAAAGAAGTTCTACCATAACTCATAAAAGGTAGCGGGATTCCAGTTATTGGACCTAATCCAATAGTCATGAATAAGTTAATAATGATCTGAAATAAGAAAGTTGAAGCTATTCCAATAATTATTAATGACTCAAAATGAGTTCTGGCATTTTTTGATACCTTTACAAGACTACTAATCAAAGCAAAAAACAAAAAAAGAACCAGAATACATCCGAAAAAACCTAATTCCTCCCCTAGAGCACTAAATATAAAATCAGTATGCTGTTCAGGTATAAATTGTAAATTTGTAAGTTTACCATTTAATAAACCAGTACCAAGAAGGCCTCCAGAACCTATTGCTATTTTACTTTGCAATAGATGATATCCTCCACCTAAAGGATCTCTACTGGGATCTAGGAACAAAATTAATCTATCTTTTTGATAATCTTTTAATCCAAATTCCCAAATAAAAGGTGTCAATTTTATAACTAATGCATGAAGAGTTAATATCGACATCGAGAAGATAATTTGCTTTTCCGAGGACCTATAAGCTAAGTACCCCACAAAAGGAATCCAAAAAATAAGCAAGTTTGGAGAAACTAAATAAAATATTGATGTAAAAATACAACAACCTAAAAGGAGAGTCCATTCTATCGGCATTTGGGACCAATAAAGCATTACAAAAGTCAATACTATTAAAACTAGAGAAGTTCCTAAATCAGGTTGAAAAAATATTAATAACCAAGGGACAATAACAATTAAAAAAGGTAATAGTAGATCTTTTATAGAAGAAATAGATTTTCTTTCTAGCACTAAAGCAAGAGTTAATATAGTACTCAATTTCGCGACTTCCGAAGGTTGAAATGAAAAAATCCCTAAGCTCAGCCATCTTTGAGCCCCATAAATTGAAATCCCAAAAAAATAGATTAAAAGTAATGAAAGTAAAGAACAAAAATAAAGTGGGATTAAATATTTTTTAATTCTTTCTATTGGTATATATGAAATAAAAATAGCTAAAAAATAACCCAAGAAGCCTGTGAAAAGATGATTTAAAAAATCTGATTGTAAAAACTCTCTTTGTACACTTTTTATTAAGATACTTGAAATACAAACTAAAGCTAGAGGTATTACAAGTAAAGGTGAAAAAACTATTTTTCTATTTATTTTATTTTTATTATCAAAAAATCTCTTTTTCTTTTTTAGAGAAATCCCCTTGAACATTAAGACTAATTAAAAAATTGTTTTTTAATCAATTGAGCCAACTCTTTAAATTTAATTGAACTCTCTTTATCAGGTTCACTTATTGAAATTGGAACACCCTTGTTACTCTCATTGACAAGTGCTATTTCAATAGGAATTTGAGCAAGTAATGGTAAATTGTTTTCCGCAGCTAAGATTTTCCCACCACCATTACCAAAAATTTCATATTTTTTATTAGGCATATCTGGTGGAATAAACACAGACATATTTTCCACAACACCCAATAATGGAACCCCAAGTTGCTTAAACATTGCCAAACCTCTTCTTGCATCTTGCAAAGATACCTTTTGAGGTGTCGTTACAACAATTGCACCAGTAATAGGTACAGATTGAGATAAAGATATTTGAGCATCTCCTGTACCTGGAGGTAAATCAATAACCAAGAAGTCCAGATCATTCCATTTAACTTGATAAAGAAATTGCTTTATTATGCTATTAAGCATTGGCCCTCTCCATATAACTGGTTGTCCTTCTTCTATCAAAAAACCCATTGAGACTAATGAGATACCGTATTTATTAATTGGAATTAATCTTTGATCATTACCGATACCATCAGTTACTGTTGGATTTTCTTCAGTAACTCCTAGCATTGAAGGAGTATTAGGCCCATAAATATCAGCATCTAATAAACCAGTTTTTAAACCTAATTTAGCTAACGAGCATGCGATATTAACTGCAATTGTACTTTTGCCGACACCTCCCTTACCACTACTTATAGCAATAATATGTTTTATACCTTTTATCGGCTGCAACTCAGGTACGTTATTTTCGCTCGTAGAATTTGATTGAGATAGCTCATTATCTATTTCTATTTGTACATCGTTAACATCCTCAAATTCAAGAAGTATATTTCTAATCTCTTTTACTATTCGCTCTCTCTGAGAATTTGCAAAGGAAGGTAATGAGAGTGTGATTATTATTCTGGGTAAAATTACTCTCACGTTTTTAATCCAAGCAAGTTCAATGAGATTTTTCTTTGATCCAGAATCTAGAATCTTTGATAATGAATAATTCGCATCTTCGATTGTAGTCATCAAAATTTTTAAATGTTTTTGTAGGTTATTTGACTCTTTAAAAGATTAAGAACTATGTCGAACTATCAAATAATAAGAAATTCCTCCCCCTTAAACGAAATTATAAAGGGAAACTACTAATTAACCAAGATTTTATTCTTCAAACATCAAGTTAAATAAATGTCTAAAGAAGCTCCTAAGAATTCAAGAGAGAAAACGAAGAATCTCTTACTAAAATTACAAGATAATATTTGCAATGGTCTTGAAAATACTGATGGGAAAGCTAAATTTACAGAAGAATCTTGGCTCAGAGAAGAAGGTGGAGGGGGGAGATCAAGAGTTTTAAAAAACGGTTCAATTTTTGAGCAAGCTGGAGTAAATTTCTCTGAAGTATATGGTAAAGAACTTCCTCAATCAATAATCTCGCAAAGACCAGAAGCTAAAGGCCATGAATGGTTTGCCACAGGCACTTCGATGGTCTTACATCCTAAAAATCCATTTATTCCTACAGTGCATCTTAATTATCGTTATTTTGAAGCAGGACCAGTTTGGTGGTTTGGTGGAGGTGCCGACCTAACGCCATATTACCCATATTTGACTGACGTAAGAAATTTTCATAAAGAACATGGTAATGCCTGCAAAAAAATTAATAAAAATCTTCACAAGGTATTTAAGCCATGGTGTGATGAATATTTCTTTTTAAAACATAGAAATGAATCAAGAGGTATTGGAGGAATCTTTTATGATTATCAAGATGGTTCTAGCAACCTTTATAAAGGTAACAATAAAGAGGGTAAGGCCTATAAAGAATCTAGTAATATTGGAGACTTAAACTTAAATTGGAATAATTTATTTTCTTTAGCAGAAAATTGCGGAGAAGCATTCCTAGATTCATATCAACCAATAATTGAAAAAAGAGTTACCCAGAACTATACAAAAGAGGAAAGAGAATTTCAACTATATAGACGAGGAAGATACGTTGAATTCAATTTAGTTTGGGACAGAGGAACAATTTTTGGATTACAAACAAATGGTAGAACTGAATCTATATTAATGTCGTTACCACCATTGGCTAGATGGGAATATGGGTATAAAGCTAAAAAAGGCTCCAGAGAAGATCACCTCACAACTATTTTCACTAAACCTCAGGACTGGCAAAATGATAAAAATCTAGAAAAATTTTGTATAGAAAATAATATTTTTGATTAAATTATTTCTGAAACTTATTGAGAAAATCTTACTAAATAGGTGTCTTGAACAAAGAACCATCACTTTTTAATTTAAGCCTATCGCTTAATTCATTTTCTAAAGATATTAATTCATCTCTATGAGCTCTTAACCTAATTAACGTCATTTCTTCACTATCTTCATTACTTATCAACCTTAATTCAAATTTTTCTTCCCGAGCTGACTTCTTAAAATAAATCATTCCTGATAAAGGACCTCCAATTAGACCTAAAAGGATAGGCCACCATCCCAACGTTGGATAAATTTGAATAATTACTAACCCTAAAGCACAAGATCCAAACCCACCAAGCAAACTCAAAAAAACTGCTAACAATTTACTAGATACAACCTGGCCTTTAAATATTAAGATTCTTTGATCAAAATCTCCACCTGTCTGGTTCCAGCCTCTTAAATCAAGCCATTCGTACATAACAGTTAAAACTTCTATGGGTTTTTGAGAAGAAGTTATTTCAACGACTGTTGTTCTATCCTTGCTTGAAGCTCTCAGAAAAAAAAATAAACCTATTGAAAGAAGAATTGTAAGTAATAATGTTGAATTAAGAGAATAAGTCATATTTACATCTCTAATAATATTAACTATTTTTCTAATTAGAAATTTATCATAATATAAATTAAGATTGATTATGATTGAAATTAACTTTAAATCCTAAGAAAACCTTTAATCACAAACTTATCAAAATAATGTAAAGTAAAATTTGAATTAATTTATCGTTAATACTTTATGAATAATGATGAAAAGAATAAAGAAATAACTTTTTCCTGTAATGATATAAATTTTGATTTATATAATCTCTACAAGGACTCATCTTATTTAGCTGTAGATACTGAGGCAATGGGATTAATACATGGAAGAGATAGGCTGTGTTTGATACAAATATGTAATGAACTAAATTTGACTGCATGCATAAAAATTGAACTTAACAACTCAGAGTCACCTAATATAAAAAAATTATTTGAAGATACAAAAATAATGAAAATATTTCATTATGCAAGATTTGATGTAGCAGCTCTACGATGTAATCTTGAAATTAATACAAGAAATATTTTTTGTACTAAAATAGCTAGTAAATTGGCGAGGACTTACACAAACAAACATGGATTAAAAGATTTAATCCATGAATTAATAGGAGTAGAATTAGATAAAAGCTCGCAAAGTAGTGATTGGGGTAGTTCGGAAAATTTATCTAATAAGCAAATTGATTATGCTGCCAATGACGTTAGATATTTAATTAAGGCAATGCACAAATTAAAAGTCATACTTGATAGAGAAGGAAGATATGAGTTAGCTCAAAAATGTTTTGAGACTATTTCAGTTTTCTCTGAATTAGATATTTTAAAATTTTCGAATATATTTGAACATTAATTAATCTTCAGTTATAAAATTATCATCATTTTCTAGAGTCGACATAAGTTTATCTAGTATTTTGGATGAACTTAATTTATTTCCATTGTCCTTTTCACATATTTTCAAAAGATCTTGTGCAACTTGTCTTTTTTCTTCAATCGTTTTAGAACCTTTTTTTGCAATTTGAATTTCTACTTTTTTTTTTGCTGAGGACAAACTTACACTCAGTAACCTAGCTATCTCTGAGCAGGTTGCTAGATATTGCCGATCATTAATAGGATACATAAAAAATTTATAAAACCTTTTTAAATATTACTTGATCAAGTTAACAAATTTGAATTTATATGAGCCACAATTTTTTTACTAGCCCCATTTTTACCCATTCTTTTCATTCCGATTTTTACTTGTTTTAATCTGCAATCT
>QCVU01000023.1 GCA_003210275.1 Prochlorococcus sp. AG-686-M10 | reverse complement strand
ATCTACTAGGAAATTTAATCTCGATAAAGAAACATTCAGTATTATTTTTGATAAAAAATTATCTTAAACTAAATTGGCTTTAATAATTCTTGACCCGTTTGTCAGTTTTAAAACTATATCCATATCTTCTGTTTTTCCAAATACAGTATGTACTCCATCCAAATGAGGTTGTGACTCATAAACTATAAAAAATTGACTACCACCTGTATTTTTGCCTGCATGCGCCATTGATAGTGAACCTTTTACATGTTTATTAGGATTTATTTCACAATTAATATTGTATCCTGGCCCTCCTGTTCCAGGCATGCCTGAAGATCCTGCACGCGTATTAGGGCAACCACCTTGAGCCATAAAACCTGGGATGACGCGATGAAAGGCCAATCCATCATAAAAACCTTCACTAATTAATTTTGTGAAATTATTAACTGTATTAGGTGCGTCATTAGAATACAATTCAATATTTATAGTTCCTGCATCTGTTTCAAATAAAGCTTTTGTCATTGTGAATTTAATTATCTTTGGTTTTATATTAAACGTTAAAGAAGCTTTTCAAGATTCTCCTTAATGGAATTTAAATCTATATTTTCTTCTTTACATTCTTCTTCATTCCAAGTCTCCACTTCTAGATTTTTTTGAGGAGGAGAGATTAGTAATCTATCCTCTGGTGTCTTTGGAACAAAATTTTTCTCAACTAATTTACATTCATAATCTAGTTTGGTACAAAAATCTCTAATTTCATCAATCGAAATCATCTCAACGGAAGGCAATGGAAAATCCTGAGCCTCCAAAAGTCCGCAGTAACGTACAGCATCGTCTTTATCTTCAAACATTAAAACTATAGTTCTGCCTTTTAATTCTATTGAATGTATGCCTTCTTTTTCTGTTCCAAAGTTATAAAGTAAAACAAAAATATTCATAAAAACTTTTTAAATTAATTATATATTATTTAACTATTCATCTGCTAATGATAATTCTTGAAGTCTGGTATACAATGCTATTTCTTCATCATTAATGTCGGCAGGAATAACGACAAGGATTTCAACAAACTGGTCTCCAATATTATCTCCAAAATTCAAGCCTCTACCTTTAAGTCTTAGTAATCTTCCAGTTGATGACTTTGGAGGTACTTGTAGAGTTACATTTCCATCAAGAGTAGGTACTTCTACGGCACATCCAAGAAGAGCATCGGGGGGAAATAACTCTAATTTATAAAGAACACGTAGACCATCTATTCGAAGTCCATTTTCAGTTTGGACTTTTAATTGTAGATAATGATCTTTACCACCTTTTGCAATATTCTCTAATCTTAATCTCCAACCATCTCCAGCAAATGGGGGAGTATCAACTTCTACAACAGTTTGATCTTCTAATTCAATTAATATAGATGCCCCACTCAATGCTTCATCCGGGGTTAATTCGATAATTGTTTCGATATCTTGATGAAGTTTTACGGGTGGAGGTTCTTCAGGAGATCTCGCTGGGTAGTCATAGCTGTTAAGATGATCTTCATTAAAAATTTCATCAGGCTGTTCATCTTCATAAAACTCAGAGGATTTATCATCAAAACATTCGTTATCTAATTCAGATTCGTATTCAAATCCAAAAAGAGAATTGAGATAATCCTTATATTCAGGAAAACCTGTCCTATAGTTATTTATATTTTCTTCATTAGAAGGATTAGAATCTACAGTTTTAACTCTTCTGGCAGGATCACGTAAGAATTCGTAGGCCTCATTAATTAGTTTAAATCTATCCTCAGCATTTATATCATTTTTATTTAAATCGGGATGCCATTTTCTTGCTTCTCTTCGAAAAGCTTTTTTTAGTTCAATATCGTCGAATTCATAGGATAAACCTAAAATCGACAAATAGTCTTTTTTAGAGGAAGTAGTCATTGTCCCATGGATCGTCGTCCCTAGAGTTACCATACCTCGAATTTCTAGAATTACTATTCATTTGATTTTCCCAAGGATCATCATCCCAGTAATCATCGGAAAACAATTCATCTTTTAAAGAGCCAAAGGTATTTTTAATTCCTTGTAAGGGATTACTATCAACTTTCTTCTCGGCGGCAAATCTTCTATTTAAGCCAAAAAGTGCTTCTTGCAAAGAACTTACAGAAATTTCTAATTCTTGAGGATCATCATCATCTATAAATTCTTCAACATCCTGAATTGCAAGTTCTACCGCTCTCTGTTGTCGCTCTGCTCCATATGGTCCAAATTCTAATGAAGCGTCTCTTAATCTTCTCTCTGCTTGAGCAATTAGTGTAAGTGCATTATTTTTTCTATCAATTACCGATCTTTTCATCCTATCTTCTTTTGCTTTTGACTTTGCCTCCGCAATCATCATATTAATTTCTTGTTCATTTAAATTCGAACCTCCGGAAATACTAACTGTTTGTTTTCTACCTGTAGTTCGATCAGTTGCACTGACCTCTAGCAATCCATTTGCATCAATATCGAACGCTACTTGTACTTGGGGAATCCCTCTAGGAGCGGGTGGTATTCCTGACAATCTAAATTTTCCTAATGATTTATTTTCCGAAGCCAGAGGCCTCTCACCTTGTCTTATTTGCACAACTACTGATGATTGATTAGATTCCGAAGTACTAAAAACATCTGATTGTCTTACAGGTATCGGAGTATTACGTGGAATAAGAACCTTCATAAGTCCTCCAATAGTTTCTAAGCCTAAAGATAAAGGAGTTACATCATTTAAAAGTAAATCACGTAAATCTCCACTAATTATTCCAGATTGTATTGCAGCTCCAATTGCAACAACTTCATCAGGATTTACTGACTGACATGGTTCATTAGGAACAAGAGTTTTAACTAATTGTTGAACCATTGGTATACGAGTACTACCACCAACAAGGACGACTTCATCAATTTCTTCAGCATCCCAGCCAGAATCTTCTAATGCAATTTGAACAGGTTCAAGCAACCTATCGAGGAGATCTTCCGATAACGATTCAAATATTTTCCTATCTAATTCCTCTTCAATATGTAATGGGCCATCATCGCTTGTAGTAATAAAAGGTAAAGAAATTTTAGTTTTTTGTAGTCCTGACAATTCACATTTAGCCTTTTCAGCAGCTTCTGTAAGTCTTTGAAGAGCTTGTCTATCTCGTCTTAAATCAATCTTGTGATTCTCAAGAAATCTTTCAGCAAGCCAATCTACTATTTTGGAATCAAAATTATTGCCTCCCAATTGAGTATCTCCACAAGTAGCTTTTACATCAAAAACCCCATTAGATATCCTTAACAAGGAGACATCAAAAGTACCTCCACCTAAATCAAAAACTAGTACGTTATTAGAAGAGCTTTTTTCAAAACCATAGGCTAAAGCTGCTGCTGTGGGTTCATTTAAGATTCTATCAACTTTTATCCCAGATAATACGGCAGAATCCTTAGTAGCTTGCCTCTGAGACTCATTAAAATAGGCAGGAACAGTAATTACGGCAGAATCAATAGTATCTCCTAAATAAGTTTCAGCGTCATTAATTAATTTTCTTATTATGGAACTTATTAACTCTTCAGGAGCGTACTCCCGTTCCGTAAATGGACTTAAAATTCTTACACTACCATTATCATTAGATTTAACATTATATGGAACAGAAATACTTGTCTCATCAAGTTCATCCCAATCACGTCCTACAAATCTCTTTAAGTTATAAAATGTATTTTTAGGATTTAGAACAAGTTGCCTTCGAGCTTGATCACCAATAACAATTTCGGAGTTCTTAGTGAATCCAACTATCGAAGGTGTGGTTCTTGTACCCTCTGAGTTCGCTATTACAACGGGTCGGCCGGCCTCAATAACTCCTACAACTGAGTTTGTAGTACCTAAATCAATCCCGACTATTTGCCCCATAGTATTACTTGATTAATTAAAAGTTATCCTTAACTAATAATTTAATCAATTTAAAATTTCTGTTATGTACATATAATAATAAAAATCTAATAATATCAACTTTATTTATAAAAATAAAATCATTTTTATTCTAAAATCCATTTTTACAATCATCATGTAATTTATATATTGTTGGTTGGTTAAAATTCTAATTGATATTTTTTATCCTTATCAATTAAAATATTACGGAGAGAGAGGGATTCGAACCCTCGATAAAGTTGCCCCTATACAGCATTTCCAGTGCTGCGCCTTCAACCACTCGGCCACCTCTCCTTAAGATAAATATTTTACCCTTTTAATATCCCATTGTTGAGGAAAGTTACTTGAACAAGACTTATAAAGTCACTATTAGGAATAAAGAAACTGGTAAAGTATATCAGGAAAATATTAGTGATCAGGAATATATTTTAAAAGAATTTGAAAAAAAAGGATTAAGGCTACCATTTTCCTGTAGGAATGGATGTTGTACAAGTTGTGCTGTTAAAATCGTTTCTGGAAAGCTTGAGCAACCTGAAGCAATGGGGGTTTCACAAGATTTAAAGGACAAGGGCTACGCTCTACTTTGCGTTGCCAAAGTAATAGAAGATATTGAAGTCGAGACTACGTATTATGATGAAGTTTATGATTTACAATTTGGTCAATATTTTGGCAAAGGAAAAACAAGAAAAGCACCTCCTTGGGAATTCGAGGAGGATTAGTTATTATGTATAAGATTCATGAATTAAAAGCAATTAATTCAGAAATTGATTTAATTTTCCTTTATAAAATAGCTAAAGAAAGTGCTCTGATTGGTAATCAAATTCTAATTAAAAATTATAATAAAATTCAAACAATTACTTCAAAGGGAAGAAAAGGTGATTTAGTTACCAACGTAGATTTAGAAGTAGAAGAGAAAATCAAGGACTACTTAACAATAAAAACACCCGATATTTCTATTCATGCAGAAGAATCAGGAAAATTAATAAGGACTTCGGAATTAACTTGGTGCATTGATCCATTAGATGGAACTACTAACTATTCTCATGGTTTTCCATTCTTTGGGACTTCAATAGGTCTTTTGTATAAAAACAAACCTATCTTAGGTGCTATTTCAGTGCCTTATTTAAACGAACTTTATTCTGCATGTATCGGGAAAGGTTCCTATTGCAATGATAAAAAAATAATGGTGTCAAGTGCTAATACTCTTATTGATAGTCTTCTCGTAACAGGTTTTTCATATGATAGGTTTGATACCGAGGATAATAATTATGCAGAGTTTTGTTACTTAACACATAAAACAAGAGGAGTTAGGAGAGGAGGTGCAGCAGCAGTTGATTTAGCATTTGTTGCCTCAGGAAAAGTAGATGGATATTGGGAAAGAGGCTTAGAAATATGGGATTTAGCTGCTGGTGCTATTATTGTTAAAGAAGCAGGTGGTGTCGTTTCTGATTACCCGAACGGTGAATTTAATCTTAGCTCTGGAAGAATATTGACCTGCAGTCCGAGACTAGAAAAAGAGCTTAAATTAGAATTAAGCAAAGTTAATCCGCTAAATAAACAACTTTATACATAAAAATTGAAATTATCGTTTTAAAATGAGTGATATTAAAGAATTTAATTTGATAGATGTAAGGAATAATTCTTCTATTGTTAATGATTTAAACAATGTATATAAGTTGTGGGGATATGAAGAAGTCTCGCCTTCCTTTATTAATAATCTAGAAACAATCAAAGGTAGAGAAGTAATTGAGGAGGAAGAACTAATTGGAATAGTAAGTAATAATTCATTATGTTTAAGACCAGAAATGACAACTTCAATAGTTAAATTAACATCAACAAGATTATTAAATAAGAAAAGGCCAATAAGACTTTATAACAGCGGTATTGTATTTAACAAAAAACAAAGTTATAAAAATACTTTTAAACTTCAAGAAAATCTACAAAGCGGGATAGAACTTATTAGTTATGACACTCAATTCCCTGAGATTGAAGTGATAAACATATTATTTGATGCGATTGATAATATAAATTTAATTGATAGTTGTAATCTAACACTTTTAGTTAGTACCACAAAAATAATGGATTTAATATTATTAAATTATAAAAATAATAATTATGAAGAAATTAAAAAATGCATGGTGAATTTAGATAAAGAATCATTAGATAGATTAAATATTGATAAAAATGATAAAGCTATATTGAAGGAATTATTATTTACAAGAGGGGAACCTGCAATCATACTTAAAAAGCTTAAAAATATTTACGGTAATAATAATGTTATTGAGGAACTTGAATGCTTATTTAATACTTTATCAAGAATTTCAATAAAATATAATATAAAAATACAACTTGATCCAACATATCAACCTCATCTTAATTTATATGCAGGTGTAGTTTTTCAACTAATTTGCGATAATAATAATATTAAAACAATAATTGCAAAAGGGGGTAGGTATGACGAATTAGTAAGATACTTTAATCCTAATGAAAAAATAATTAATGGTATTGGATTTACAATATCTATAGATAGTTTAAGAGATTTAATTGTTGAAAAATCACAACCTAAAAAGAAGGTATTATTGTTATTTAAAGATTCTTATTTATTAGATAAAGGTATAAATGAGCAAAAAGCATTGCAAAAAAAAGGGGTAATTACAATACTATATTTGAATCCATGTAATGAAAATTCAAAAGCTAATATTCTTATGAAAGAACATAATTGCACTGAAATACAATGGATTAAATAGGTTTATGCTTTGATTTTTATTAAAAAATTGCAATTTTAATAACCTATGACATTATAAATTTTTAGTACGGACAATACTCCTAATTAAGCTTGATTAACCCTTAAATAGAAAATAGAATTTAAAAAATTAAAAAAAAAATAAAAAATGGAAAAAGGCGAAATCAGAATAAATACCGAAAATATTTTCCCGATAATAAAAAAAGCTGTATATTCTGATCACGAAATTTTTTTAAGAGAACTCGTTAGTAATGCTGTAGATGCAATTAGTAAAAGAAGAATGGCCTCAATGGCTGGAGATTGTGTTAATTGTGAAGAACCTCAAGTAAAAATTACTATTGATAGGGAAAAAAATATCTTAAAAATTTCTGATAATGGTATTGGAATGAATGATGAAGAAATAAAAAAATATATAAACCAAGTAGCTTTTTCTAGTGCAGAAGAGTTTCTAACAAAATATAAAAAAGATAATGACGAATTTATAGGACATTTTGGATTGGGTTTTTATTCTAGTTTTATGGTTGCAGATAAAGTTAATATTTTAACCAAATCAGCCATAGGTGATTGTAAATCTTTTAATTGGTCATGTGACGGCTCACCTAATTTCACATTAGAAGAATCTGAACGAGATTCAGTTGGAACAGATATAATCCTTCATTTAATGGATGAAGAAAAAGAATTCATAGAACCAGAGAGAATTAAATCGCTTATTAAAAAATATTGTGATTTTATGCCTATCGATGTTCTATTAGAGGGTGAAACAATTAATAAGAAAAATCCTCCATGGAGAAAACAACCTAGTGAATTAAAGGATGAAGACTACATTGAACTGTATAAATACTTATATCCATTTCAGGGAGATCCTCTTTTATGGATTCATTTAAACACAGATTATCCATACGATATACAAGGTATTTTATATTTCCCTAAACTATCTGGAAGAGCCGATTGGGAGAAAGGTGAAATTAAACTATTTTGCAATCAAGTATTTGTAAGCGACTCAATAAAGGAAATTGTACCTAAATATCTGTTACCGTTGAGAGGTGTAATTGATTCTACAGATATACCATTAAATGTAAGTAGAAGTGCCTTGCAAACTGATAGAAAAGTAAGATCAATTTCATCATTCATTTCAAAAAAAATTGCTAATAAGTTAAAGGATTTAATAAAAAATTCCCCTGAATTTTATACAGAAATATGGGATTCAATTTCTGCCTTTATTAAGATTGGTGCCATCGAGGACGAAAAGTTTGCTGATCTTGTAGAAAATAGTATTATTTTTGAGACAATTATAAATTCTAATAAGGATGTAAAAAAATATCTCGATGATAAATCATTAATAAAATCTAATGAAAAGTATTACACAACATTATCAAATTATAAGGAGAGAAATAACATAGTCGATCCCAATAAAATTATTTATTGTTCTGATGTTATTGGTCAATCTAGTGCTTTAAATATTTGTTTATCTGACAACAAAGAAGTAATCAAATCTGACCCCTTAATAGATGCACAATTTCTTCCATGGATAGAAAGTAAAAATGAAAATTATCAATTTCAAAGAGTTGATTCGGAAATAAATGAGCTTGAAGATAAAGAATCAAAAGAAATTGTTGATAAAGATGGTAAATCAAACACAGATAATCTAAAAGATATTATTTCTAAAGCATTAAATAACGAGAAAGTAACAGTAAAAGTTCAATCTCTTAAAAGTAAAGATGCCCCTCCAGCAATGATATTATTACCTGAACAAATGAGAAGAATAAACGATATGGGAGCATATATGGAACAAAAAATGCCAGGACTACCTGAATATCACGTTTTATTAATTAATAAAGAACATCCTCTCATTGCAGGATTAAATAAAATAACTGGTAATAAAATTATTCTTGATAAAAAAGATCCCGTTGAAAATCCATTAGCATCAAAAATTGCTAATCATGTTTATGACATGGCGAAATTAAGTGTGGGTGGATTAGATCAAGAACAAATTATAAATTTGCAAAATAATAACGCCGATTTAATTTCGGATTTACTTAAAACATCAACATAAGTGGTGTGTTAAAATCAATAAATAAATTCACCAAATAATATGTCTAGGGTTTGTGAGCTGACAGGTGCAAAAGCTAACAATGGGATGGCTGTTAGCCATTCTCATATTCGTACTAAGAAATTACAACAAGTAAATCTTCAAAAAAGAAGACTTTGGTGGCAAGAAGGTAAAAAGTGGATAAACATAAAAATTAGTACTAAAGCATTAAAATCAATTCAAAAGGTCGGTCTAGATAAGGTTGCTAAAACAAATGGAGTGGATCTTAATAAGTTCTGATTTTGATGAAGAGTTTATTTGGAATTATTGTAATATTAATATCGTTGTTTTTTAATCTTAACTCTGTAATTGCTTTTGATTATGCTCCTGAGATAGGAGATGCAGCACCTAGTTTCCATTTGGAGGGAATAAACAAAAGTATTAAATTTAAAAAAATATGGGATTCGAATGAATTAAAAGGTAAATGGATAGTTTTATATTTTTATCCTAAAGATTTTACCGCTGGTTGTACTCTAGAAGCTAAAGGATTTTCTCAATTTAAAAACGACTTTTCTAAATATAATGCTGAAATAATCGGAATAAGTGCTGACAATCAAGATTCTCACGAAAGTTTTTGTAGTGAAAAATCAATAAATTACACATTATTATCTGACCCCAATGGAACTATTAGTGCAAAATATGGTTCCTGGATTCCTCCTTATTCCGACAGGAATACTTTTTTGATTTCACCAGAAGGAGAAATAACATACCGATGGATAAGTGTTTTACCCATAAATCATGCTAAAGAAGTTCTTAATGTTTTAAAGAAAAATATATAAATATTTTGCACGAACTTTCATTTGGTACCTGGTTAATTTATATCAGCTCAGTAATAGAGTGGATTTATGCAATTTTTATAATAAATAAAATTAGTAACTTTAAAAAATTAGAACTTTATTACTGGTTAAGTCTTGCAATGATACCTAATTTAATTGGAGCAATGTGTGCAATTACTTGGCATATTTTCGATAATCAACCAGAATTATATGGGTTAGTTACACTTCAAGGGATATTTACTTTCGTTGGAAACTCAACGTTGGCAATAGCTACTATTGCAATTAATAAAAGAACAGAATCTTATGAATAATTTTTTTTTAAGATTTCTAGATTATTTATCTACGTTTGATAATACAGCCTTATTTGCAGCATCCATAATCCCATATTCAATTTTCTTATATTACTTATACAAGATAAAGTCATTAAATAAATTAATCAAAATTGGTTTCTCCTTAACTGTTTTATTTGTATTTATAACTATAGTACTTTCAATATTTTCTCTGACATACTTCCATCGAACGCTAGTTGAAGTTGACGTACTTCATGGTTCAGCAGAATTCTTCTTAACCTTAAGCGATTTTATTATTTTACTTGGTTTTATAAGGATGTTAAATCGTCTAGAAGTAAATAACTCTTAAGACCTTTTACAATTATGTGATTTTTTACTCAAAATAAAGGAGAATATAAGAAATAACGTTTTTTTATGCTTACTACATTATTTGCAGCTGCTTCTGCTCCCGCTACTTTTGAATGGTCACCAAAATGTGCCATCGTAATGATTGCATGTAATGTTTTTGCTTATGCAATTGCAAGAGCCACAATAAGAAAACCTAATGAAGGTTTTGAAATTCCTAATTCACAATTCTTTGGTGGTTTAAGTCACGCTTCTGTCGTAGGAGCTAATTGCTTAGGACATATCTTCGGAATAGGCGCGATACTTGGATTAGCATCAAGAGGTGTTCTGTAGAATTATTCAATAATAATTTTAATTTGCTAATTTAAATTTGTTAATAATATTTTCTGCCATCTGATCAGGTTTAAGACCTAATTTTTCTTTACTCTGATCAGGTGAAGCATGATCTACAAGTACATCAGGAATACCAATTCTTAAAACTGGTACATTAATTTCATTGTCGTTTAACATTTCAACAATAGCCGAGCCAAAACCTCCTACTAATGTCCCTTCCTCCATTGTTACTACTTTTTTAAGATTATTTACAAGGGGTATTATTAAATCTTGATCAAGAGGTCTAACAAATCTAGCATTAACAATACAAGCATTTATACCTTTATTTTTTAGTAATTTTGAAGTTTCAGTGGCAGCTTCAACCATTGAACCATAAGCAATTATTAAAACATCATTACCTTCTTCTAATATTTCTCCTTCGCCAATCTTCAAAGGCTCCCATCCCTCATCCATTACTGCTACACCTAAACCTGAACCTCTTGGGATACGAAGAGCAGTTGGCCCCTTGTGATTAATAGATGTAATTAACATTCTTTGTAGTTCAGCTTCATCCTTTGGAGCCATTAAAACAAAATTAGGAATGGCTCTCATATAGCTAATATCATATTGCCCCTGATGAGTTGGTCCATCTGCACCAACGATTCCTGCTCTATCTAGAACAAAAGATACAGGAAGATTCTGAATACCTACATCATGAATTAGCTGATCAAAAGCACGTTGCAAAAAAGTACTGTAAATAGCAACAACAGGTTTAAGGCCATCGCAAGACATTCCAGCTGCTAATGTAACCGCATGTTGTTCAGCTATTCCTACATCGATATATTGTTCTGGAATATTTTTTTGTAATAAATCCAATCCAGTTCCAGTAGCCATTGCCGCTGTAATGCCTATAACCTTACTATCTTGCTCACAAATTTTTAAAAGCGTCTGACCAAAAATTTTACTATAACTTACTGGTTTGGGCTTGATTGATGGAATTGATTTACCAGTAGTAAGATCGAATGATGATTGGGCGTGATAACCTACTTGATCTGCTTCTGCATATGGATATCCCTTCCCTTTTGTGGTGACAACATGAACCATAACAGGTTTATTAAGTCTATGAGCAGCATTAAAAGTATTTATAAGATTAGAAATATCATGTCCATCAATTGGTCCCATATACGTAAAACCAAGTTCTTCAAAAACTGCTCCTACTTTTGGTACCGCTAAACGTCTAACACTTCCCTTTATATTTTTTAATTCTTCAGGTATATCTTTACCTATAAGAGGAATATTTTTAACACTTTCTTGAACACTATCTGACAAGAATTGCAATGGTGGACTTAATCTTACTCTATTTAAATATGTAGAAAGAGCTCCCACAGGAGGGGATATTGACATGTCATTATCATTAAGAACAACAACTAAGGGGGTATTTGGTAAATGTCCCGCATGATTAATCGCTTCTAAAGCCATACCACCCGTTAAGGCTCCATCACCTATGACTGCAACGCATTTATGATCTTCCCCTTTCCTATCTCTTGCAATTGCCATTCCCAACGCAGCAGATATTGATGTACTTGCGTGACCTGCTCCAAAATGATCAAATGTACTTTCAGTACGTTTTAAATATCCAGCTATACCCTTTTGTTGACGTAATGAATCAAACTCATTGAAACGTCCAGTAATTAATTTATGAGGATAAGCCTGATGACCAACATCCCATACAACTTTGTCAAAATCAAGATCTAATGTTTGATATAAAGCAAGCGTTAATTCAACTACGCCTAGTCCCGGACCTAGATGACCTCCACTTGTTGAAACCACCTCCAAATGTCTCTTTCTAATCTGACAGGCAATTTCCTCTAATTGTGATACCGTTAAACCATGTAATTGATTTGGATGGCTTAACTCATTTAAAAGCATTATTTAAAAATATCTACCCTTACAATCTAAAACGTTAAGGTGCAAATTGAGTATTTTTCATAAAATAGATTATGTAATGTTTTATTAGATTAATATTTAATGTTAAAAATCTAAATATGGAAGATTATTTAAAAAAAATACTTCAGGCTCAAGTCTATGAAGTAGCTAAAAAAACACCTTTAGAAAAAGCAAATAATTTAAGTAAAACGCTTAAAAATAATATTTATTTGAAAAGAGAAGATCTTCAAGATGTATTTTCTTTTAAGATAAGAGGTGCCTTTAATAAAATGAGGCAATTACCACAATCACAACTTGCAAATGGAGTCATAACATCAAGTGCAGGCAATCATGCACAAGGCGTAGCACTAAGTGCATTGAAATTAAATTGTAGCGCAACAATATTAATGCCAATAACTACACCTTTAGTAAAAGTAAATGCTGTTAGAAATCTAAAAGCAACGGTAATATTATTTGGTGATAATTATGATGAAACTTATAAAGAAGCATTACGGATAAGTAAAGAAAATAATTTATGTTTTATTCATCCATTCGATGATCCTGAGGTAATAGCTGGTCAAGGTACTATCGCTATTGAACTAGAACAACAAGTACAAGAACCACCAGAAGCAATTTATGTTGCTGTCGGGGGGGGGAGGTTTAATAGCTGGTATTTCTATATATACAAAAAAAATATGGCCGCAGGTAAAAATAATTGGTGTAGAGCCTGAAGATGCTGATGCTATGACTAAATCCTTAAAAAATTTAAAACTAATAGAGTTAGCCTCTGTTGGTCAGTTTGCGGATGGAGTAGCAGTAAAAAAAGTTGGAGAAAAAACTTTTGAAATTGGAAAAAAATATATCGACAAAATGATAACTGTAAATACTGATGAAATATGTGCAGCTATTAAGGATGTTTTCGAAGATACCAGATCAATCTTAGAACCAGCTGGAGCTTTATCCATTGCAGGAATGAAAAAGGATATATTTGAATCAAAATACACAAGTAAAAACATTATTGCTATTGCTTGTGGGGCAAATATGAATTTCGAAAGGCTTAGATTTGTAGCTGAAAGATCAGCACTTGGTGAGTACAAAGAAGCAATGTTTGCTGTTGAAATTCCAGAAAAAGCTGGAAGCCTGATCAATTTCTGTAGTTTGTTGAATAAAAGAAATTTAACTGAATTTAGTTATAGGATGTCCAATTCAATTAACGCTCAAATCTTCGTAGGCATTGAGGTTAATGGAGTAACTGATAAAGAAGAACTTTTAAATGAATTTAGAACATCAAATTATTCATTTATAGATATAAGTAATGATGAATTATCTAAAAATCATTTAAGACATATGGTGGGTGGTCGATTACCCCAAAAATTTACTGAATTTGAAAAATCAAAGTATGTCGAATTGCTATATAGATTTGAGTTTCCAGAAAGACCAGGAGCATTAATTAATTTCCTGAAAAACATGAAATCAAATTGGACAATAAGTATCTTTCACTATAGAAATCATGGATCTGATGTAGGAAAAATTGTTATCGGAGTGTTAATAGATAGTGCTGAAATTTATTACTGGAATAAATTTGTAAAATTGTTGGGATATAAATATTGGGATGAGACTAATAATCAAACATATAAATTATTCCTTGGTGCATCAGATTAAATATAAGGTAACTTGGGAAAGAGTTAGGTAGTAAAAAATTAATCAAGCTGATCTAATTACTAAAAAATTGACAGATATAAACTTGGTTACAAGAGTTGAAGCTGTTTTGTATCTTAAAGGTAGACCTATATCAAAAAAGAATCTTTCAGAAATTACTAATACGGATATTAATTCTATTAACAAGGCCTTAAAAGAATTAAAAGTAAAATACTCAAACATAAAATCAGCAATAGAATTAAATGAGGTTAATAACTGTTATTGCTTAGAGTTAAAATCAACACTAAATGAATTTGTTGAGGATTTATTACCATCTGAATTAAAAACATCAGAACTAAGGACACTTGCAACAATTGCAATAAAGAAAAAAATACTTCAATCAGATCTTATAGTTTTAAGAGGTTCAGGCGCCTATGATCATATAAAAGAATTAACTAATAAAAAATTTATTATTAAACGTAAGCAAAAAGATGGGAGATCATATTGGCTATCATTATCTGAAAAATTTTTTCAAACTTTTGCAGTAAGCAATGAATATTTATCGCAGATAGGCGGCAATAAAAAGTAAATGTTACAATTAAAAAAAATACTAGAGAATAATGTTATCTGAAATTTTTGCTGTTTTAGGACAAACTTTATCAATTTATTCATTCATTTTGATCATTAGGATATTACTTACATGGTTTCCAGGAATAGATTGGAGCAATGGAATATTATCAGCATTAACGTCTATAACAGATCCATATTTGAATATATTTAGAGGAATAATTCCTCCTATTGGTGGATTTGACATTTCATCATTGTTAGCTTTTCTATTACTTAATGTTATACAAAACCTAGTTACTAATCTTCAATATGCCAGTTTAGGTTACGGATAATATTTAACGATCATCTCCAGAACCAGATATCTTACCTTTAGCCGCTCTTAATTTCAATTTTTCTAAATTTTGTAACGCAACCTCTTCTAATTTAAAATCGAATTCGTTGCAAAGATTAGACAAATACCATAAAACATCACCTAACTCTTTTTTTATCCCTTTTTTAGATTCTTCATCAAATATACCTTTTTTATCTCTAATAACTTTTTTAACTTTTTCTGCAACTTCACCAGCTTCGCCAACTAATCCTAGTGTTGGATATATATTGTTTGAGCCTAAATTAGGATATTTGGCTGTTAAGCGAGCTTGCTTCTGATAAGTTTTAAAATCCATAGATTAAATAACTAACTTTAGGTATGTTAAATTTACTTATATCTAGCAATATTATTTATATATGTCGAATATTGATTTAAAAAGAAGAACAAAGATTGTTGCAACAATTGGACCGGCAACTCAATCTGAAGAAATTATTACTGATCTTATTAAGGCTGGAGTTACAACATTTCGATTAAATTTTTCTCATGGTGATCATAAGGATCATGAAGAAAGAATTAAAACCATAAGAAAAGTTTCTAAAAAGCTAGATCTAGATATTGGTATACTTCAGGATCTTCAGGGTCCAAAAATAAGATTAGGAAGATTTAAAGATGGCCCTGTAAAAGTAAAAAAAGGAGATAAATTCTTACTGACTTCCAATGAAGTTGAATGTACCAAATGTATTGCTAATGTTACGTACAACAAACTTGCCCAAGAAGTTACTTCAGGAAAAAGAATATTGTTGGATGATGGTAAAATTGAAATGATTGTTGAAAAAGTTGACATCGAAAATAATTTATTAGAGTGTAAAGTAACTGTCGGTGGAGTCCTTTCTAACAACAAAGGAGTTAATTTTCCAGATGTACAATTATCTGTTAAAGCCTT
>QCVU01000022.1 GCA_003210275.1 Prochlorococcus sp. AG-686-M10 | reverse complement strand
ATCAAACAAAGAAGATGCTGGTTACTTATTTATTCTGATATGGAATGGAAGTAGAAGAGGAAGTGATCTAGTGATACTAGATGCTAAAGACTTAAAAGAATTAGCTATTTATGAGCTCCCAATATCTATTCCACATGGTTTACATGGATCTTGGGTTAATAATTAATCAGGCAAATATTTTTAACAATTTAGGTATGATTTTTTTTACTGCTTTCCCACGATGACTACATGTATCTTTTAATTCATTATTCATTTCAGCGAATGTTAATTTACTTGATAACTCCTCAAAAATAGGATCATAACCAAAACCACTATTTCCTCTAGGGCTTAGAATAATATTTCCAAAACATTTAGCCTCTGATTCTAATATCACATTCCCAGTTGGAGAACAAACACAAACATTTGCAATAAAGAAAGCACCTCTATTTTCTTCTCCATCAAGTTCATGTAAAACTCTTTCTATTCTTTTTTGATCATTTTCTGCATATCTTGATGAATAAATTCCTGGCTTACCATCCAAAGCATCAATACATATTCCCGAATCATCTGCAATGGCAAAGTTTTTTGTTTTTTTAGAAACTTCTCTTGCCTTTTTGATTGCATTCTCCCTAAATGTAATCCCATTTTCTTCAACTTCTATTAATTCTGGTTGAAGCAGTAATTGGCAATTTACACTTAATAGTAATTTTTTATATTCTTCAATTTTACCTTGGTTTTTACTTGCTAAATATAATTTTTTCATTTTATATTTTTATTTTATTTATGTATTTTTGGCTCCAATCCAAAACCTCATTTAAATCATGTTCAGATTTTGCCTCACAATACAATCTTAAAAGAGGCTCTGTTCCTGAGAACCTAAATAATAACCAAAAATTATTATCTATTCTCAATTTTATACCGTCGATATTTGAGATGTTTGTAATTTTATAGCCACATATTTTTGCAGGAATATTATTTTTAATATATTCTTCAAGAATTTCTTTTTCTGACTGATTTAGCAATTTAATATCAATTCTTCTATAAAAACTTGGACCAAATTTTTCTTGAATTTGATCTAAAGTTTCATATAAATATTTTGATTTTTCTGCGATTCCATTTAATAAAATCATAGCTGCATATAAAGCATCTCTCTCCGGCATAAAGTCTCCGAAACCTACCCCTCCTGATTCCTCTCCTCCAATAAATATTTTTTCTTTAATCATTTTTTTTGCAATATATTTAAAACCAACCGGTAGTTCGACAACCTCTCTATTTTGATTTTTTGTGATATTACTAATGATGTCTGAACCACTAACAGTTTTAAGTACTGGATATAAATTCTTATTCTTTTCTCCCAAATAACTAATAAAGAAAGGTAATAAAACTTGAGTACTACAAAATCTTCCTTTTTCATCAATTACAGCAATCCTATCGCCATCACCATCAAAAATTATGCCTAGAGTTTTAATTCCTTTTTTAGAATTTCTTGTTAATGTTTCAGTTAAAATATCTAAATATTTTAGCAGTGGCTCTGGAGGATTTCCTCCAAATAAAGGATCATAATCTGCTCTGATTTCAGTAAAATTTTTTGAATCACAACCTTCAAAGATCTGACTAAGGCAATTTGCTGCTGAACCATGCATAGAATCAACAAAAATATGCAAATTCATTTTCTTTAAATTATTCGCAATAAAATCAATATTAAAATTAGATTTAATCTGATCTAAATAAAACTTCTTAATATCAACTTTTTCATATGCACCTTCCAATCTTTGAATTGAGTTTCCCAGAAGTAACCTCTTTTCAACTTCCTTTGTAAAAGATTCATCCACAGAACAACCTTTAAAACTTTTAATCTTTAAACCCAGCCAATTATAAGGATTATGACTTGCAGTAATAACTAAACAACCTAAAAACATAAATTTTTTGGCGTATAAGCTACAGGAGGGTGTTGGCACATAACTAGAAGAAAGAATAGGTTCAAAACCACATCCTTTCACAAAAGATGCTATCTCCTTTGCAAAATCATTAGCCATGAATCTACGATCGTAACCTATAAGAATTTTTTTAGAATTAGTTTCTTCGAAGTATTGATAATATAATTCCTGACATGAAGCGACTACGACTCTTGAGAGATTTGATACATTGAAATCAAATCCAATTATGCCTCTCCAGCCATCAGTTCCGAATTTTATTTCATCTAGTTCATTTGAAGACAAAGTTAAAGAGTTCCTTGATTTCTTATAATTATTTATATTAATTTATAGGAGTAAAAATTTAAACCGCCTTTGCAAAAAAAATTGAATAATCTATATTTAAAAAGTTTTATAAGATGCAAAAGAAAAGCTTGGCTTGATTCTCAGGGCAATAAGTCTCAAAAAATTTGGTCACCACATCAATCTATAGAAATAATTAATCGATATAAAGCCTTTTATAAAATAAGTGATGGTGATTTATATTCTGGAACAAAAGCCTGTAAGAAGGGTTCAAGTGGGGTAATTGGATTAAAAGCAAGATCTAAAGTAATAAATAATATAAATGCAGAAATCCAACCTCAATTACTAAAAAAAGTAAGTGGTCATAGCAAATGGGGAGAATATAAATATATACCTGTTGTATATAAGTTAGGCCATAGAACAACAAAAGAGCATCTATTCGAATTAGCTTTTTGTTCAATTTTATTGGAGCCCTTTCAAGAATCAAAAATTGAAAAGGGATTGGTAATTTCAAATTTTTCAAATCAAATTAATATTGAAAAAATTGATTTAAATCAACGATTAAGAAAAAAAGTAATAAATACCTTTATTAATTTAAATGAATATCTCAGAAGATCTATTCCAGATATTACTGAAGACAGGAAAAAATGTACAATATGTTCCTGGCAAAAGTATTGCGATACAGAAGCAAAAGATAATGGATATCTAAATGATATAGATGGTATCGGTTCTAAAACAGCCTTATTTCTTCAAAAAAATGGGATATCTAATATTAAAGAACTTGCTGCTGCTAAAAAAACCGATTTAGGAGAAAAACTTTTTCAATTCAAGGAGCAAAAATTTGAAAAAGCTTCAAAATTTATAAATCAATCAAAAGCATATTTATCAGGAATACCCATTCGAATTTTTGAAAATAAAAACTTATCTTATCTTCTCAAAAATAAAGATTCAGGATTCTTTATTTTTGATATCGAGTCAAATCCAGACGAGAAACATGATTTTTTATATGGATTTTTAAAAGTAAATAATTTGTTTGAAAATATTGAAGATGATTTTTATGATCCAATATTAAACCTTAAAAATAATACTAAAAAATCTAATCAAGAAATTATCAAAAAACTTTTTTCTAAAAACTACTGGCCAGTTTTACATTATGGAGAGACTGAGAGAATAGCAATTTTAAATTTAGCTAGGCAATTAGATCTTAATATGAAAGAAATTGAGATCCTAAAGTCTAGATTCATAGACTTACACTTAATTGTAAGAGGATCGTGGATATTACCTATTAGAAACTATAGTTTAAAAACAGTTGCTAATTGGATGGGCTTCAATTGGAAACAAAAAAATGTAAGTGGATCAAAAGCTTTATATTGGTGGATTCAATATAAAAGTACTTCAAATGATCTTTTTCTAAAAAAAATAATTAAATATAATCGAGATGACTGTTTGGCTACACTTCATATCGCGAAATGGTTAATCAAAAAGCACGAAAAGATTAATTAAAGAAAAGTTGAACCTACAGATTTATCTATTGAAATTTGGCCACAATTATCAGAGAAAAAAGAATTTTCCTTATCTAAATATTTCCTCTTTATCATTGCCAAGCCTTTTATTCTGCCAGAATCTAATTTATGAATACTAGTAATATAACCAACCGATTTTTCTTTATTCTGATTATTATAAATAATCTTATTCTCAGATTCTAAATTCAAATCTTTATCTTTAGACGTCCATACTCTGATCTCCTGTTTTAAAGAAGCAACATTCCTGATTTTTGATATTGTTTCTTGCCCCAAATAACAACCTTTATTGAAATCTATAAGATCTGCAAGTCCTAATTCAAGTGGATTATTTTTTCCATTAATTTCACTATTTAAAGATGGTATAGCCTGATTAATCTTCCACAAACGCAATTCATTAGCATTCATTGAATTTGGATTATTGTTATAAAAATCATATTTTTTATCTTCATTTTTAAAAAAGATAGGTTGAGTGATTCTCCATGAATTCATATCATCAACTTGCTGAAATCTATTTATTGAAAAAGTATCACTTAATGAAACATCATCTGAAGGAAAAATAATTTTATTAAAGTATTTTCTAATCTCACTAGTATTTCCTACAAAGACAATTACTTCTAATTTATTTTCGAAGCAATTAATCTCAAGTAATGATTTTAAAATTCCATTTGGGGATAACCAGCAAGTTTTTAAAACTTTGTTTTTTAAATCAACAATATTTCCTGTCGTTATTCCATTTAAGAATCTTTTACTATCTTTTCCAGTAATAGAAAAGTAATCAAATTTTTCAAGCCAAATTTGTTCTTTATTTTCTTTAATTTTTGACATTATTTAGAGAAAGTCTTCTATTGAAAATAAGCTTTTTAATTGTACATTTTGTTCCTTCAAGGCCTCATGTCCTCCTTCTCTTCTGTCAACAATAGACAATACTTCTTTAACTAAAAGATTATTTTCTCGTAACTTATTAATTGCTTTAATAGCTGATCCAGCGGTAGTGACAACATCTTCCAAGACAGTTACTAAAGTTCCTTCTTTTAATATAGGCCCCTCTAATCCAGCCTTTGTTCCATATTCTTTTATTTCTTTCCTGATGATTAAAGCATCTATTAATAATCCTTTAGAAGCAGCCGTTACGATTACACCACTGACCAAAGGATCGGCTCCTAAAGTCAACCCAGCCACAGCTTTTGAACTTGGATCCATTAACTCTAAAAACAAATTACTAATTAATTGCAACCCTGTACCATTTAAGGATACAGGTTTACAATTTAGATAATGAGCACTTTTTTTACCAGATGCCAAAATAAAGTTTCCTTTCTTATAAGATTTTTCAATTAAAAGTTTTAACAAATTCTCCTTATTTAAATTATTCTTCTGCGAAAAATTGTTCATTAATAGAAGGTCTGCTTATATTTCAAGATTAGGAGAAAAAAAAGAAATCTCACAAAAACTTACTAAGTTGGTGCTTTTTGAAATATTATTTTTATATTGTATGTAAATTGAATGTAATCATTCATTACTGCAAAATTTGGGGGTGTAGCAATCTGGTGAATGCACCAAACTCATAATTTGGCTTAGGCGAGTTCGATCCTCGCCACCCCCATCACTAACTTGTTATTGAATGAAAATAACTTTACTATTATTACTTTTGATATTTCCAGCTTTTTTTGCTGCAAGTGAACTCTCATTTTTATTAATAAGGCCAAGTAAAGTTTTAAGACTTATTGAAGAGAAAAGGAAAGGAGCCTTTTCCATCTTAAAAATTCAAAAAAGATTCAGATCTTCGTTAATAGCATCTCAATTTGGCGTGACAATATCTCTCATAGCTGTTGGTTGGATAAGTAAAGGTTTGGCTAATGAATTTTGGAACTTAAATAAATTATCAAATCGAATATATGATCTCTTATTATTTTTATTTATTGTACTTATAGTCACCCTTATATCCGGTCTTATTCCTAAAGCATTAGTAATTAATAATCCTGAGTCAGCCGCTTTGAGATTAACTACAATTTTTGATGCTGTTCGCAAAGGAATGCAGCCTATTGTTTCTGTAATCGAATTTTTTGCTAGTGCTTGTTTAAGGTTATTTAATCTAAACAACAAATGGGATTCATTAAATTCAGTATTATCAGCGGGTGAATTAGAAACATTAATAGAAACAGATAATGTCACAGGATTAAAACCTGATGAGAAAAATATCTTAGAAGGTGTTTTTGCTTTAAAAGATACTCAAGTCAAAGAAGTAATGATTCCAAGATCTGAAATGGTAACTTTGCCAAAAAATATTACGTTTGCTGAACTTATGAAAGAGGTTGATAAAACAAGGCATGCTCGTTTTTTTGTAATTGGTGAGTCACTAGATGATGTTTTAGGAGTTTTAGATTTACGTTATTTAGCAAAACCAATATCTAAAAGCGAAATGGAAGCAAATACATTACTAGAGCCTTTCCTTTTGCCCGTAACAAAAGTAATAGAGACATGCTTATTAGCAGAGATATTACCTATCGTTAGAGATTACAATCCATTTTTGCTGGTTGTTGATGAACATGGTGGGACTGAGGGACTTATTACTGCAGCAGATCTAACTGGAGAAATCGTTGGGGAAGAAATGCTAAATAGCAGAGTATATTCTGATATGAAAATGTTAGATAATTTCTCCAAGAAGTGGTCAATTGCTGGCAAAGCAGAAATAATAGAAATCAACAAAAAGTTGGGATGTTTTATTCCCGAAGGAGCTGATTATCATACACTCGCAGGATTTCTTCTTGAAAAATTTCAAATGGTTCCAAAAATTGGAGATAGTTTAGATTTTAAAAATATTAAATTTGAAATAATTTCAATGTCAGGTCCCAAAATTGATCGTGTAAAAATATTTCTGCCAAAAAGTTAGATTTGACATCCAATGAAGGATAATAAATAAATATACATGAACTATAAGATATGAAACCAACCTCATCCTCAGTAAAGGTTGGAGTCATCGGTATAGGAAATATGGGATGGCATCATGCTCGAGTGCTTAGTTTGCTTAAAGATGCAGATTTAGTGGGAGTTGCCGATCCAAACGAAAACAGAGGTAAATTAGCAGTAGAGCAATTTCAATGTGAGTGGTTTAAAGATTATCATGATCTTATTTCTAAAGTTGATGCAATTTGTATCGCTGTCCCTACACTTCTCCATCACAAAGTAGGCCTAGATTGTCTTAAAGCAGGGGTTAATGTTCTTATTGAAAAACCTATTGCAGCTAATGAGTTAGAGGCAAAATCTTTAATACAGGCCTCTAAAGTTAGTAACTGTCTTCTACAAGTTGGTCATATTGAAAGATTTAACCCTGCTTTTAGGGAGTTAAATAAAATAGTTCAAAATGAAGAAATTGTTGTTTTAGAAGCAAGAAGGCACAGTCCTCATGCTGACAGAGCAAATGATGTATCTGTTGTCATGGATTTAATGATTCATGATATTGATCTAGTGCTTGAATTAGTTAATTCAAAGATACAAAAATTAGCCGCCGTCGGAGGAAGAAATAGTGATGGCTTAATAGATTATGTAAATGCTACTTTGGTTTTCAATAATAATATTATTGCAAGCTTAACTGCCAGCAAAATGAGTCATAAAAAAATTAGGAATTTAAGCGCACATTGCCAGAATGGTCTAGTTGAAACGGACTTCTTAAATCATTCTCTACAAATTCATAGAAAAGCGCATGAATCCTATACAGCAGAGCATGGAGAATTAGTTTATAGAAATGATGGTTATGTTGAAGAAGTAAGCACAACCTCTATTGAACCTTTATATGCAGAATTAGAACATTTTCTTAAGTGCGTACAAGGTAAAGAGTTACCAGAAGTAGATGGAGAACAAGCTTCAAGGGCGTTAAAAATTGCAGATTTTATTGAGTCTGCAGTAGAAAACTCTGGTGATGCAATATCCCTTGAAATACCCTTCTAATTCATAAATAGATTTTATTTAAACCCAACTGCAGCTTGCCAAACAAAAACTAATAAAAAGAAAAATAAAGGTATTAAAGGAAGAACGTCAACGGTTGGAGCGAAAGCCTTATATGCTTCAGGCAATTCAGCGAATGTATTTAAAAGAGTGAGCACCTTCTTAATAAATTAATTAATTATCTTAAGACGTTACCACGTATGGTGAGCAATAGAGGATCTTTTCCAAGGAGCGAAATCTATTGTAAAACAATTATCTTTAATTGCAGCAGAAATTGCATTTGTAAATCGAATTAGATGAGAAATATTATGCATACTGATAAGAGTGAGACCTAATATTTCATCATTTCTGACTAAATGATGTAAGTAAGCACGAGAATAAGATTGACAAGTTTGACATTTACAAGTTTTATCAATTGGAGAAAAATCTTTTTTAAAACGAGCATTCCTTATATTCCATCTTTCATCATTAAAAAATGCTGTACCATGTCGTCCTAACCTTGTTGGCAAAACACAATCAAACAGATCGAATCCTTTTGCTATCGCTAAAGAGATCTCCTTTAAGGAGCCTATACCCATTAAGTATCTTGGTTTATCTCTGGGTAAAAATTTTGGTACAAAATTTATAACGTTATGAATTTGATCAACTGACTCTCCCACACTAACTCCTCCTACTGCAATGCCAGGTAAATCAAAAGAGCTGGTAAATTTAGCACTAATTTCTCTTAGTTTTGGATATCGCCCCCCCTGCACAATCCCAAATAATGCTTGATTAGATTTCTTATGATTTTCAACGCATTTTTCCAACCATAAATGTGTACGATCTAAAGAGTCTTGAATATCATTTTCATTTGCAGTATGAGGAGGGCAATGATCAAAAGCCATTGCAATATCAGAGCCAAGATCCATTTGAATCTGCATTACTTTATCAGGAGATAAAAAAACATGGCTCCCATCTCTAGGGTTTTTAAATTCCACTCCTTCATTTGTAATATTATTTAGTTTAGCTAAGCTAAAAACTTGATATCCCCCTGAATCTGTGAGTATAGGTTTATCCCAATTCATGAATTTATGAATTCCACCTGCCTCTTTTATAAGTTTTTCACCGGGTTGAAGATGAAGATGGAATGTATTAGAAAGAATCATTTCTGAACCGGTAGATTCCAACTGGTTGGAGGAAATACCTTTAACCGTACCCAAAGTCCCTACTGGCATAAATCTAGGGGTCCTAACATGACCATTAGGAGTATGGAATATACCAGTTCTAGCTTCTGTATTACTAGAACTAGATGTAATTTCAAAATCAAACACGATAAATATTAAAGAATTTCTGATTTTTTTTATTAATCCATTCTATTATTCAATAACGAAAGTATCTATAGTCTCATCAAAAACAATTTCATTAATAATCTCGCAGGAGCTTGGATTTTCTACACTACTTTTCCAAAGTTGCCTTTTATTTCTCCAAAATTTAAAAATATTGCTCAATTTGCTCCAATATTAGGATTTTTTATAGGATTAATACAAAGTCTAATTTATCTACTTTTAAGAAACAATTCTTGGTCTGTTTACGCATCTGTACCAATTTGTCTAGCTTCTGGGTATTTAATTACTGGGGGTCTTCATTTAGATGGCTTAATGGATACTTTTGATGGTATTTTTGCAGGCAAAAATAAATGTCTGAAAGCTATGAAAGACAGTCAAGTTGGAGCATTTGGAGTTCAATCATTATTTTTTATAACTTTAATACAAATTGCATGTTTAATTAAAGTTCAAAACCTAATAATTATAATTTTGCCAATATGCTTATTTTGGGGGAGGTTTTCAACTTTAATTTACATAGATAAATTTAAATATATAACTCTTGAGACAAAGTCAATATCACACAAAAAATACTGGAATGGTTTTAAAAAAGAATCTTTAGTTTCTTTAATTTTTATTTGTATTTTTGTTATTTATAATTTAACTGTAAATAATCCAGTTCAATTTATAATTCAAAAAACTTTTTTATTGTTTATTGGATTTTTTATAAGTTATTTAATTCCAAAAATTTTAGGTAGTAAAATTGGTGGATTTACTGGAGATGCATGCGGTGCAAGTGTGGTTCTTGTCGAAACAACAATGTTGTTTATTCATGCAGTTCTTTTATAGGAAGTTCTAAATAAAATATATTTTTCTTTTTAAGGGCATTTAATTCTTCATAGTTATCTTTCATGGAATTTTCTACTAAGTTTAAATCTCCTCCAATTTGTTTTGCTAATTTTCTCGCTAAATAAAGTCCTACTCCAGTACCTTCTTTTTTCTTTGAAGCTGAACCTCTAAAACCTTTTTGAAAAATTTTCTCATTTTCATTTTTTGTTATTTTTTTGCCATCATCAAAAATGCAAAGTCCTTTTTTAGTAATAAAGATTCCAACTTCTGCATCCTTATTAGCATACTTAAAAGCATTTTCTAATAAATTAGCGACAATTTCAGCAATCACTAAAAATCTCGGCTTAATAGCTAATAAAGTCCATTCTGGCCAGAAATCAGGTTGAATCCAAGCTCTATTTTCTAATTTTGCATTAGCATTTCCTCTTTCCAAAATAGGCAGAAGAAGCTCTTGAATAGTTATTTTTTTTTCGATATCTAAATTAGGAGGTAATAATAATCTTTCTTCTCCTATATCTAAAAGAAGTTTGATAGGTTTATCTAATTGATCAAAAGAATCAACATATTGGTTAATTTGGCTTTGCTCTACCATCATACTTTCAACAATTTCTATAGAGCCAGTATCAGAGCCAAGTCGTTTAACTAATAGTTTTGCGTAAGTTCTTATAGCAGCCAATGGATTTCTCAATTGATGAATTACAATTTCTACTTGATTTTTTAAAGTATTTATTTCTTCATTATTAGTCTGTCTTTCTATTTCAATTGAAACGCATTTTGCTAAAGATATTGAAAGAGCCTTCAACCTAGAATCAAGGTTGGGTGGCCAATTACCATTTTTAAAATCAGTTTCAACTCTAAGAACACCAAGTAAAATATCTTTTTCTTGTAGGGGGTACCATCTTCTAAAAGGCGATGAAACTTTTAATGTGGGATCATCTTCTATGGATACTAATAATCTATCAATTTTTGGCCATTGAGCAATCATTTCAAATGTTGCTTTAGAACCCTCTTTGGCAGATGCAAGGTATAGAACCAAATGGGTAACTCCCATAAAACAGCCAAAACTTTCTAGTTGTTTCAATGTTAGATCTTCAAATTTTTGGGAAATCTTCATGATAAATAATTTATTGAATAAAATTTTGAGAAAATTTGGAAAAAACTTGTAAAATCTGAAAAAAGTATTAAGATAAATAGAGAGGGCTGAATTATTTCAGCCTTAAATATGAACTAATGTTCTTATTTATATGCTACATCAGAGGTTGATGGGTCCTCTATGTAATTCATGTGAATTTAAAGTCACACATATAAGATTAGTAAAATTTAATAAGGCTAATCCAATTTATAAAGGTTTCTAGGTACCAATCAATGTCAAAAAAAAGAAAGAGAATCAGCAGAAGAAGACTTGCGGGTCAAAGAGTTATGGCGCATGTTCCTATTTATCATATCGAAACAGGGAAGCATAAGCCAGTGACTGCGGCAAGGAGGTTTATAGCGGAAAACGCATTATCAGCCCCCTCAGTTTTCAATGTACGAAGAAATGAACATACTACCGATAGATTCTTCTGGGGAGAAAAAGGATTATTTAGTGCTCAATATGCCGAGGAAAATCATTTTTTATTCCCTTCTCTTAAAGTTGTAGTTGAAGGTATTGGAGAAGAAAAAATATTTGAAGGTTTAGAACTTACTGCTGATGATTGGGAAGAAATTGAAGAGTACGAATATGCCTTCGTTTAGAAAATTTTATTTATATTTGAACTTATAAAATCAATTAAATTTGAATCAATTTGATGGGATCCATCAAATTCTATTAATTCACAAAATTTAGAAGACTTACTTTTTACCGTTTCATGAATAATTCTTGAAGCATCTATAGGCACCACGTCATCAAATAAACCATGACTAATAATTAATGGTGGGCATTTTTCTCCTGGAGTCCAGTTTGGGTGGGGATAACCACTACAAGCAACAATTAGTCCTAAATTTAATTTAAATCCTGCATCAATTGCCATAGCTGCCCCCTGAGAAAAACCCAACAAAATTGTTTTTCCTATTGAAATCTGATCAGTTTCAAATTTTTTTAATGTACCTAAAAGTTTATTTACTTCAGCCTCAGCCCCCTTCCAATCATGTGGGTATAATTGATACCACTGTCGTCCCTGACCACTTGGATGTAATCCAGAAGCCCTCAAAGAAATTACCTCAAAATCAAGATTTATTTTTTCTATAATCTCCTTTCCAAGTGTTAAAAGGTCATCTGAATCGGCTCCCCAGCCATGCAGCAAAATTATTCTATGAGTTGCGGTTTGAGAACTGATCCCGACAAATTCATGATCAATATCATATTTCATGTTTATATTCTTAAGTAAGTAAACTTTTCAATAATGTCACCATTAGCCCTAGTAAGTGTCTCTGATAAAAAAAATCTAATCCCATTTTGTATAGAATTGGTAGAAAAATTTAATTATAAAATACTATCAAGTGGAGGCACTGCTAAATATCTAATGGAGGCAAAAATTCCAGTTATTAAAGTCTCAGATTTTACTAATTCTCCAGAAATACTTGGAGGAAGAGTTAAAACTTTACATCCCAAAATCCACGGCGGAATATTAGCTAAAAGAGCAGATGAGGAACATAAAAAAGATATAGAAGCTTACGATCTTGAACTAATTGAATTAGTAGTTGTCAATTTATATCCTTTTAAGAAAACTGTAGAAAATGGATCTAAATGGGAAGATGCTATTGAAAATATTGATATCGGAGGACCATCAATGATTCGTTCTGCGGCTAAAAATCATAAAGACGTTTCCGTGTTAGTCGATCCTAGTCAATATCAAGAATTTCTTGAAGAGAGTAAAAAAGGGGAGTTAAAAGAAACATATAAAGCAAAATTAGCACTTGAAGCTTTTCAACATACAGCTGACTATGACACTGCGATATCTAATTGGATAAGAAAAGAAAGAGGTTTACAATCTTCCAAATATATTGAATCTTATCCACTAATCAAAACCTTAAGATATGGGGAGAATCCTCATCAAAAAGCTTTTTGGTATGGTTTGAATAATATTGGATGGAACTCAGCAGAACAGTTACAAGGGAAAGAGTTAAGTTATAACAATCTATTGGATCTTGAGTCGGCACTTTCAACAGTTTTAGAATTTGGCTATGAAGAAAAAGATGAACCTACAACAGGCACGTTTGCATCTGTGATTTTAAAACACAATAATCCTTGTGGTGCTTCTGTAGGTAATTCAGCCTCTCAAGCATTTTTGAATGCTTTGAAATGTGATTCCGTTAGTGCATTTGGAGGAATAGTTGCTTTTAATTCAAATGTGGATAGTGAAACTGCAATTAACCTCAAAGATATTTTCTTAGAATGCGTCGTAGCTCCATCTTTTGATGCAGAGGCTTTAGAAATTTTAAATATCAAAAAAAATTTAAGAATTTTAAAGTTTTCAAAAGATCAAATCCCAAAACAGAACCAAACTTCTACTAAATCAATAATGGGAGGATTACTCGTTCAAGACATTGATAATAGTAAAGAAAAAACTGAAAGTTGGATTTCAGTTACTAAAAAAATTCCAAGTACTCAGGATCATTTAGATTTGAGTTTTGCCTGGAAAATTTGCAAGCATGTTAAATCAAATGCCATTGTGATTGCAAAAGATCAACAAACTCTTGGCATCGGAGCTGGACAAATGAACAGGGTTGGAGCTTCAAAAATAGCTTTACAAGCTGCCAAAGAAAATGGTAATGGAGGAGTTTTAGCAAGCGATGGGTTCTTCCCCTTTGCAGATACAGTAGAGCTTGCTAATGAATATGGAATAACTTCAATTATTCAGCCAGGGGGCAGTATAAGGGATGAAGAAAGTATTGAAATGTGCAATTTAAAGGGTATTTCTATGGTATTTACAAAGAAGAGACATTTCCTACATTAAATCAATTTGTTTTTGGATAATAAGTGATTTTGTTTGTCTTACGAAGAAGTGCTAATCTTCCTGGTCCTGCACATAAAAAATAAAGAGAAATAGCTCCGTATATAAACGAAAGTTCAAAAGCATAATTATGCCCTTCAACTACCGCTAATGGAAATCCCTCTAAACCTGTATCTAAAAGGTGGAAATAAACAGCAAATGCCATCGTAGAGAAAAGTCCAAGAGAGCTGAGTCTTGCAAAAATTCCTAATGCTAATCCTAATGGACATACTAATTGAGTGATAGCAGCTCCATAGGTCCAAAGGACAGGGTCGCCTGGTAAGAATGGGAAATATTTGCCTACAACAAATTCTCCAAAGCCTTGAGGATCTTGAAGCTTTTCCAAGCCATGATGAATCATCAAAACACTAAAACCAATCCTTAAAATAAATATAGACAATTCTCCTAGTATGTTGACTTCTGAATTTGTAGAAGGATTAGCCACAACAACTTCGACCTTTTGAGGGGCCTTTGAAGCATTCATTTTGGCTGTTTGATCTTGATTAGATTGTCTTGTGTCTTCCATACATCAAATTATTTTTAATTATTCTAGATAATAACGTAGATCTTTAGGTGATATGTAGTTAATAAAGTTAAAAATTAAGCAGAAAAATTAATATTTATTTAGTAATAGCAATTAACTTTTCAATAACATCAGCGACTACCTTGTCAGGCGTTGAGGCTCCCGATGTAATACCTACCTTAACTTCACCATCTGGAATAAAATTCTTTTTCAAAATCAATTCAGATTCTAGAGGTTTATGACAAATTGAATTATTCTCAACAGAAATTCTATCTGATATATCAATATGAAAAGATTTAATATTATTAGTTATTGCAATTTCTTGTAAGTGAGTCGTATTTGAAGAATTAAAACCTCCAATAACTACAAGAATATCCAAGTCTTCATCGACTAAAGAAAACATCGCATCTTGTCTTTCTTCTGTCGCATCGCAAATAGTATTAAAAGCCAAGAAATGATCATTAATTTTTGCCGGACCATATTTAGTTAATAAGGTTTTTTCAAAAAGCTTACCAATTGCCTCTGTCTCACTTTTAAGCATTGTAGTTTGATTTGCAACTCCTATTCTTTCAAGATGAATATCTGGATCGAATCCATTTGAACAAGCTTTAGAGAATTTATTCATGAAATTAATTTTGTCACCATTTCCTTGGATATAGTTCGATACATATTCAGCCTCAGCTAAATCAAAAACCACTAAGTAATCCCCTGCAAATGATCTAGTGGCAAGAGTTTCTTCATGTTTATATTTTCCATGAATAATAGAAGTAAAAGTATGCTTTTTATGCTTCTCAACAGTGTGCCAAACTTTAGAAACCCAAGGGCACGTAGTATCTATTATCTGACATTTTTTTTCATGAAGTAATTGCATCTCTTGAACCGTAGCTCCAAAAGCAGGAAGGATTACAACGTCCCCAGTTGAGACAGAGGAAAAATCCTTTATCCCATTTTCTGTAGAAATTATTTTCACATTCATCCTGTTTAGATGATTATTAACCGATGGATTATGAATAATTTCATTTGTCATCCAAATACCCTCGTTAGGATAATGTCTTCTCGTTTCATAAGCCATTGCGACTGCTCTCTCAACCCCCCAACAAAAACCGAAGGATTTAGCAAGTTTTATTTTTAACCTACCTTCCTCAAAACTAAAATCATTTTCTCTTATTGATCTTATTAAATCACTTTGATAAGAATCTCCTAAAGCCTTGGCTCGTTTAGTAGGCGATTCAAAGCCTTTACGGTTATACCTCCCCGAATGTTGTATGGCATGTTTTACGGCTTGAGTATCCATAACTAAATATTACATCATTTAAATTAATTTTTTCAAAAAAAAAAAAGAAACCTGACATAAGTCAAGTTTCTAATTTTATATTTAGGTTTTAGTTTATTTTGCAGAGGCAAAGTCTGGATATGCTTCCATACCATGCTCTCCAATATCTAAACCTTGAGTCTCTTCTTCTTCAGTTACACGAATTCCTCCGAATAATCCTCCGATAACAGACCAAGCGATCCAACAAGTAACAAGTGTCCAGATAGCATAAGCTGCTGCACCTAAAGCTTGAACAAGAAGTAGATTAATACCGCCACCATTGAACAAACCCATACCTGCTCCATCACCTTGGACTGCAGTTCCCCAAAGACCAATAACTAGGGTACCCCA
>QCVU01000021.1 GCA_003210275.1 Prochlorococcus sp. AG-686-M10 | reverse complement strand
AGAAGCAGGTGGAATAACTCAACATATCGGTGCTTATCAAGTTGAATTTGAGCACGAATCAAAAAAGAAAAAGCTCACTTTTCTTGACACTCCAGGTCATGAAGCATTTACCGCCATGCGTGCAAGAGGCACAAAAGTTACTGACGTAGCGGTACTTGTTGTGGCGGCTGATGATGGTTGCAGACCTCAAACACTTGAAGCTATTAGTCACGCAAGAGCAGCAAAAGTACCAATAGTGGTAGCTATAAATAAAATTGATAAAGAAGGCGCCTCTCCAGATAGAGTTAAACAGGAATTATCTGAAAAAGATCTAATTGCCGAAGACTGGGGTGGGGACGTAGTTATGGTCCCAGTCAGTGCAATCAAAAAACAAAACATTGATAAATTACTCGAGATGATCCTGCTGGTTTCTGAAGTTGAAGATCTCCAAGCAAACCCAGAAAGATTAGCGAAAGGGACAGTTATTGAAGCCCATTTAGATAAAGCCAAAGGTCCTGTTGCAACTTTATTAGTACAAAATGGCACATTAAAAGCTGGAGATGTTTTAGCAGCAGGTTCAGTCCTAGGAAAAGTTAGAGCGATGGTTGATGAACATGGTAATAGAATTAAGGAGGCTGGGCCTTCATGTCCAGTTGAAGCACTTGGATTTAGCGAAGTCCCAACAGCAGGTGATGAATTTGAAGTTTATCCTGATGAGAAATCTGCTAGAGCGATTGTTGGAGACAGGGCGACTGATGCAAGAGCAACAAAATTAGCCCAGCAAATGGCATCCAGAAGGGTAAGCCTATCATCTTTATCTTCTCAAGCAAATGATGGAGAACTCAAAGAATTAAATCTTATTCTTAAAGCAGATGTCCAAGGGAGTGTAGAAGCCATATTAGGTTCATTAGAACAATTACCAAAGAATGAAGTTCAAGTTAGAGTCCTACTTTCCGCGCCTGGAGAAATAACTGAGACTGACATAGATCTTGCTGCTGCCTCTGGCTCAGTAATAATAGGCTTCAACACATCTTTAGCCTCTGGAGCCAAAAGAGCGGCCGACGCAAATGATGTTGACATACGAGAGTATGAAGTCATTTATAAACTTTTAGAAGATATTCAATCTGCTATGGAAGGATTACTTGAACCTGATCTGGTTGAGGAATCTTTAGGTCAAGCTGAAGTAAGAGCTACATTTGCAGTTGGGAAAGGAGCAATTGCTGGATGCTATATACAAAGTGGTAAGCTTCAAAGAAATTGTTCTTTAAGAGTACTTAGATCCGATAAAGTAATATTTGAAGGTAATTTAGACTCTCTGAAAAGATCTAAAGATGATGTGAAAGAAGTTAATACTGGTTTCGAATGTGGAGTTGGATGTGATAAATTCTCAACTTGGAGTGAAGGAGATATCATTGAGGGATTCAAATTTGTAACAAAAAAAAGGACTCTAAATAAAACTTAATCTTCCTTATTTCTATCGAGGAAAAATAAGATAGGAAATAATGCACAAGCTCCTAGTTGTATTAAAAGATTGTTTTGTTGTATTCCATTCCCACCAGCAATTTTAGAAAGCATTATTAGAAGGCCTAAAAAAGCAGAACCAGAGAAGGCAATCCATAATATTCTTCTTAAGCCCTTGAATGGAGCCTGAGTCTCCTTCAGTAATTTTTTTTTTAATTCAGGGTCAATTTTTGACATTAATTCTTTAAAATATAAAATTAAGTCTATATGAAAAAACTAAAATTTAATATCGCAGACATAGCTCAGCGGAACAGCAACTTTTTTGGAAACAGTAGGTCATTTTTCCAATTCAAATTATCAGCATTTAAATAAAATAAAATTTATATGTGGAAAATCAATTTCAAATTGTTTTTTAAATTACTAATATTTTTTCCATTAATTTTCTACTTTGGGAAAAGAAGTTACTTAGCATATGATGAAGGATTTAATATATCAAATGGAGATACTCTAGCAATTATTGATTCTGACTTAACCGTAGATATTGATGATAGTATTGCTGCCATAATGCAATCAACAAAAAATGAAAATATACTAGTGAATTGCTCTAGGACCACTTTCCCAATGGAAAAAGATGCCATGAGATGGGCAAATTATATTGGCAATAGATGTTTTGCAATACTTTTATCAATTTTAATAAACAAGCCTATATCTGATTCTCTATGTGGAACAAAAGTTTTCTCGAGGAAGTTTTTTAATTTGATGAAAAAAATGGTAGTTGGGAATCAAAGACAGATCCTTTTGGCGATTTTACAATAATCTTTGAGGCAGCTAAGAATAATATAAAAATATTAAATTACCCTGTCAGATATTATGCAAGGAGGTCTGGATCACCAAATATATCAAGATGGATAGATGGTATTAAACTTCTAAAAGTTTGTTGGAAATATATGATTTCAGACATCTAACTAAAAAATGAGTTCAATAGTTTCAGAATTAAATTAAAAAAAATCACCGAAAGGGTAATAAAATAGTTAGATTCTTTAGACGAGATCATTTTAAAAATCTCTTTTATGGTGTTTAACTTACCTTTAAAAAATATAGCTAAAGAGCCCAATAGAGAATCTTTTAAAAAAGTTCTCATTGTTAGACTTCCATGCAACCCAATTTTTCCAATAGGGCCTATTTATTTAGCGGATCATATTCATAAGTGTTTTCCCGAGATAAAACAACAATTTATTGATTTAGCAATAGTACCTCTAAATAACGTTTCTCAATATTTAAAAAGAAAGATTGACCAATTCAGACCTCATTTAATCATTTATTCTTGGAGGGACATACAAATATACGCGCCAGTTGATGGTAGAAGCGGCAACCCTTTGCAGAACTCATTTGAAGTTTTTTACTCGAATAATATTTTTAAAAAAATTAGAGGTGCTTGGGGAGGTCTAAAGTTAATAACATCACATTATGAAGAAATAAATAGAAACACATCCTTAGTTAAGATGGGTCTCAATAGAGCTCAAAAATATAACAAATCTGTAAAAGTGATTTTAGGAGGAGGGGCTGTAAGCGTTTTCTACGAGCAGCTTGGTAATTTATTACCCAAAGGTACAATAATTTCTGTTGGAGAAGGTGAAAACCTTGTCGAAAAAGTACTTAAAGCTGATTCTATTATCGAAGAAAGATGTTACCTTGCTGGACAAAAACCTAGAAATAAATTAATACATGAACAGCCATCCGGAACAATTAAAACAGCTTGTAACTACAAATATATTAAATCTATTTGGGCTGAGTTTAATTGGTACATAGAAGGTGGTGATTATTATGTAGGGGTTCAAACCAAAAGAGGTTGTCCACATAATTGTTGTTTTTGCGTTTATGGAGTTGTAGAAGGTAAAAAAGTTCGAGTTAATCCCATAAATGAAATTATTGAAGAAATGAAGCAACTTTATGAAATGGGCGTTAGAGGTTTTTGGTTTACTGATGCTCAATTTATTCCAACAAAAAATCATATTCAAGATGCGAAATTACTTCTTCAAGCTATAAAAGATCAGGGTTGGACTGATCTTAAGTGGGCGGCATATATTAGAGCCGATAATATTGATCGTGAATTAGCTCAATTAATGGTTGATACAGGAATGAGTTATTTTGAGATCGGGATAACATCAGGATCTCAGGAACTTGTTAGAAAAATGAAACTTGCATATAACCTTAAAACTGTACTTGAAAATTGTAGAATGCTTGTGGAGGCAGGGTTTAGAAATCATGTATCAGTAAATTATTCATTTAATGTTTTTGATGAAACCCCTAATACAATTAAACAAACTATCGCTTATCATAGAGAGCTAGAAAATATTTTTGGGCAAGGTTTAGTAGATCCAGCTATATTCTTTATAGGTTTACAACCACATACTCTTTTAGAAAAGTACGCTCTAGAAAATAATATATTAAAACCTAGTTACAATCCAATGAGTATGATGCCTTGGACAGCCAGAAAACTTTTATGGAACCCTGGTCCTCTTGGTAAAAAACTTGGAGAGGTATGTTTAGAAGCTTTTGATAATAAAGATGACGAATTTGGAAAAACAGTTATTAATATTTTGGAAAGAAATTATGGTAAATCATCCTTAAATGATTCTCTAAAAGTTCGTAAATTAGCAGAAAGAAAGCTAACTGCAGCAAAATTTTAAAATTATTTAAAATTAATTCATTACTAAGAAGATAATTAATCTTCTTTTTCAATTGAACTTGATATCCCTTTTGATTTCAATGATTCTGAATAAAATTCAGCCGGCTCTAAATCACATACGATAACTAAACCAACACCAGTATTATGAGCTTCAAGCATAATAGAAATAGCATCTTGTTCGCTTAATTGTGGTACTACTTCTCTAAGTGCATTAGTGACATACTCCATTGAATTAACTGGGTCATTGTGAAGTAAAACTTTATATTTTGGTGATTTGTTTTTTAACGGGGCTGTTTTTTTTTCCAACACTGCTGCGTTATTATTTTTCCCTTTTTCAAACTTTATATTTGACATTACTTTTTGATTGTACTTACAAGAAAATCTATTGATCATTATATATTAATTATTCGTTCCATTGCATTATTAACATTCAATCTTGAATTAAAGGCAGATAATCGAAAATAGCCCTCACCCGCCAATCCAAATCCACTTCCTGGCGTACCTACGACATCAGCTTTTTCAAGTAAATAATCAAAAAAGTCCCAAGAAGTCATTTTAGCTGGTACTTTTATCCAAACATACGGTGCATTATCCCCCCCATACACTTTAAAATCTGCACTTCTGAGCTTATTTTGCATAATTTCAGCATTTTTCATATAAAAGTCAATTAAAGATTTAACCTCTTTTTTACCTTGCGAAGAATATACCGCCTCAGCTCCTCTTTGTACAATATAGCTTACTCCGTTAAATTTAGTACATTGACGCCTATTCCATAATGACCATAAATCAATTTTATCCCCTTTTGAATTTTGTCCTGATAGATTTTTTGGTATTACTGTATAAGCGCATCTAACTCCAGTAAATCCTGCATTTTTCGAGAAAGATCTAAATTCTATTGCACAATTTTTTGCCCCCTCAATCTCATATATTGAATGAGGAATATCTTTGTCTTGAATAAAAGCTTCATAAGCTGCATCAAAAAGAATCAAAGACTTGTTTTCGATAGCGTAGTCAACCCATTTTTTTAATTCTTGTTTTGTAATTGTTGCCCCAGTTGGATTATTAGGAAAACAAAGATAAACAATATCAACTTTATTTTTTGGGATTTCAGGCTGAAAATTATTATCTTCATTAATCGCTAAATATACTAATCCTTGATAAGTGCCATTTTGAAGTGTTTCTCCAGTTCTCCCTGTCATTACATTAGTATCAACATAAACAGGATAAACAGGATCAGTTACGGCAATTAAATTATCATCCCCAAGAATGTCTAAGATATTGCTGCTATCGCATTTTGAACCATCAGAAACAAATATTTCTTCCGGTGAAATTTGACAACCTCTCGAAATGAAATCATTTACAGAAATTTTCTCCCTAAGCCATCCATAACCTTGTTCTGGACCATAACCTTTAAATCCGTTATTTGTTTCCATTTCATTTAATGCTTCTCTCATGGCAATAACACAAGCTTTAGGAAGCGGCTCGGTTACATCCCCTATTCCAAGCTTAATGACTTTCGAGCTGCTATTGGCTTGAGTATAATTACTAACTCTTTTAGAAATTTCAGGGAATAGATATCCTGCTTTGAGTTTTAAATAATTTTCGTTTACTTTAACCACTTTAAAAATTTGAAAACTTAACCTATACAAGAATAATGGATCAATGTACTTAAGCGGGAATTAGGTGTTAATATAAGAGCGGTTATGATTTAATTAAAGAAATAATCATAGCTATTTAATAAATTTCAAATCGTTTGAAAGTCGTCTAAAACTTAAACACTTAGCAAGTTAAACTTTTACTAATTATTTTAAAAAATCTAATAAATTTAGCTATCAAGAAATTGCTAATGAATAATTAAGTAATTAATTATTTACTTTTATCGATTTTCAAAAACTCAAAACATACTTAAAAACATTTTATGTCTCAGCAAATTGTAATAGCTGAGCAGGCGCGTATTGCAGCACTACTCACAGATGATCAAGTTGATGAATTAATCGTCGCACAAGGTCAATATCAAATCGGGGATATTTTTTTAGGAACTGTTGAAAATGTCCTTCCAGGAATTGATGCTGCCTTTATAGATATTGGAGAAAGTGAAAAAAACGGCTTTATTCATGTATCAGATCTAGGTCCATTAAGATTAAAAAAAGGTGTTGTAGGAATTACTGAACTTCTGGAACCAAGACAAAAGGTTCTCGTACAAGTAATGAAGGAACCTACTGGAAATAAAGGGCCTAGACTTACAGGTAATATCTCATTACCTGGTAAATATTTAATATTGCAACCATATGGCCAAGGAGTCAATATTTCTAGGAAAATAAATACTGAAACCGAAAGAAGTCGTTTAAGAGCTCTTGGAGTTTTAATTAAACCGCCCAGCACAGGATTATTATTTAGAACTGAATCCGAGCAAATCAAAGAAGAATTACTTATTGAAGATTTAGAAAATTTAATTCTGCAATGGGATCAAGTTTTAAAAAATTCAGAGAGTACTCATCCACCAAATTTAATAAGTAGAGATGAAGATTTTTCATTGAAAATTTTAAGAGATTACATCAAATCATCAACTAATAAAATTGTAATAGACAATAAAATCGCTCTCGAAAAAGCAAAAGACTTTTTAATTAATAATGACTCTAATGTGGATCTTGTTTTTCACAATAATGAAATAAATGAACATATTTTAGAAAAATACCAAATTAATAAAACTATTCAAAAAGCGCTTCAACCTAGAGTAGATTTACCTTCAGGAGGATACATAATTATTGAACCTACTGAAGCCTTAACAGTAGTTGACGTGAATTCTGGATCTTTCACAAGATCAGCTAATTCAAGACAAACTGTTTTATGGACGAATTGTGAAGCAGCTCTAGAAATTTCTAGGCAAATGAAATTAAGAAATATTGGGGGAGTTTTAGTTATAGATTTTATTGATATGGAATCTCGAAGAGATCAATTTCAGTTACTTGAACATTTTACTTTAGCCATTAAAGATGATTCAGCAAGACCACAGATAGCTCAATTAACTGAGTTAGGTTTAGTTGAATTAACAAGAAAAAGGCAAGGTCAAAATATATATGAATTATTTGGCAATAAATGTAAAGCTTGCGATGGATTAGGGCATATAGAAAATTTACCAAATTATAAAAATAATATTTTAAAAACGAATCAAACTACAAAGAAATCTAATAAATTAAATAATACAAAACTTCCAGATTTAGACCCCATTCAAGTAGTTGAAAATCAGGAAAAGATAATTAAGGATGATTTAACAAAAACCAAAATTTTCAATAAAGAGGATGATCATTCCAATAAAAGGGAAAATGATAATGAGGTTCTTATTACAAATAATCGCAGAGAAAAGAAAGTAATATTTGTTGAGCTCAGTAGTGATGAAAAAATTGTTTATAGCCAATTAGGTATTAATCCATTAATTAAATTAGGAAAAGAATATCTAAGCAGTAATCACGTAGTACGTTTAGAAGATATCAATAACAAAGAAAAACAAAAAACTTCTGAGCATAATGAAAAATTAAGTAATAAAGCTTCAAGTAAGAAAGCAAATAAAAAGAACTCAAATTCTTATTCGAGAGAAGAGGTTGAAGTAGATGACCCTAAAGAAGTCAATCCCGTAAATAAATTACCAAAGATAACAGATGAGAACCAAGAAATAGAAATAACAGATGAAATTGATAATTCAAGACGGAAAAGAAGAAGATCGTCTGCAATTATTGAATAAAGTTTCTGAGATAGGTATTGATGAAGTAGGTCGTGGTTCAGTTTTTGGACCTGTATGTTCTGCAGCTATAGTTCTTACTGAAAAAAATGGATTAACTCTCAAGAGGTTGGGAGTTAATGATAGTAAAAAATTAACTTCGAAAAAAAGAAAAGATATTTTTCCTAAAATTATTGAATTATCATCAGATTACGGTTTAGGGCAGTCTTCAGTCAGAGAAATAGATGTGTTAGGCATAAGATATGCAACTGAACTTTCAATGATTAGAGCAGTTAAGAAGTTAAAAAAAATGCCTTCTGAACTAATAATTGATGGTCCCTTATCATTAAGACTTTGGGAGGGTAATCAAAGAAATATAATATCGGGTGATTCTAAATTTATTTCAATAGCTGCTGCAAGCATAATTGCTAAAGTAACGCGTGACTCTTTGATGGAAAGATTAGAAAGCAAATATCCTGGATATTTCATATTTAAAAATAAAGGATATGGCACTAAACAACATTTTTCAAGTCTTAAAGAAAATGGACTAACGAATCTCCATAGAAAAAGTTTCTTGAATAAGTTAAATCTGATTTAATTCACACCAATTCACAAAATCTTTTATTAATTGTTGTTGAACTCTAGATTTTATTCCTAATAAAATTCCATTCAATACTGAATGACCTGTAGATTCCAAAATTTTCTTTGGCAAAAGTTTCAAAAGAGGAGGTTGACTTACTGAAACTCCCAGTAGGGCCTCACCTTCTAACCCAAAATCAGTTGCCTCCAAATTTGCTTTCAAAATTAAATTAAAATCTTCAACTATACCTAAACCATCTAACTTACTATCAAGTGCACTCATTTTTAAAACACCCTCATTATTCTCAACTGCAATTGATACAACAGGGTTAACATCTAATTGAAAAACCTTGAAACTTGTTACAGTATACTTATACATTCCTTCCCCTTCAGGTTCTAATTTATTGGGGTCTAGCATTGCTCCAACAACTCTTTCTTCCTCCAAAAGATATTTAGAAAGATATTCTTTATTCTTCGTAACAGAAAGCTTAAGTTTCTGTTTAGCATCAAAAGCTAAAAGCATTTTCTATATACCTCCAATGCTTATTTGATCTCTTTTTTTCTTACAATTAATCATGAGCAAACAAGTTGCATATTTAGGCCCTAAAGGGACATACGCTGAAAAAGCAGCTCATATTTTATCAAAGCTTGCTAATTTTAAGTCACCTTTATTTGTACCATGTAACGGGCTATATTCTGTTATTAAATCAATAGCCTACAACAATTGTGATGCAGCAATAGTACCTATTGAGAACTCTGTTGAAGGAGGAGTAACAACGACTTTAGACGCGCTATGGAAATTTCCTAATATTAATATAAATAAAGCAATTGTTTTGCCAATAAAACATGCATTAATTAGTGATGGCAAGATTTCAGAGATATCTGAGGTGTTATCTCATCCACAAGCCTTAGCACAATGCTCAGAATGGTTATCTGAGAACCTTCCAGAAGCTATTACTTTATCTACGAAATCAACTTCAGAAGCTGTGAATATGGTAAAAGGGAGTTCATTTAGAGCAGCTATTGGATCGAAATCTCTCATTAAAATAGAAGGACTTAAAGAATTAGCTTTTCCTATTAATGATGTTCCGGGTAATTGTACAAGATTTGTTTTATTGAGTAAAGAATACATTATGGATAGATCCAATATTGCCAGTTTTGCCTTCTCATTACTCTCAAATAATCCTGGTGCTTTACTAGAAGCTTTAAATTTTATTGCAGAGTTTGGATTCAATATGAGCAAGATAGAATCTAGACCTTCAAAGAGAGAACTAGGAGAATATATAATCTATGTTGATGTTGAAATAAACAGTGAGACTAATATTGAAACCTTTAATAAATTGAAGAAAAAACTGAAACCCTTATGTGAACATTTAGTCGATTTCGGCTGTTACTTATCAGAAAATATTAATTTAGATTAATTAACCTCTACATTTATAAACTCCAAATTCCATTAGACCTTTTTTAAATGCCCAATCCATTAATAAAATCGTAGGTATTTCTCTTATAGACTTTATAATAGCTCCTGGACCGAGGGACAAAATTGCATTAGGTCTTCTCATTCCTTCAACTATAGAATCAAACCAAGATGGATTTGTAAAAGAATTCCAGTTGTCAGACGTGACCAGACCTGAACTATTTTTGTTATTGATAAGAATGCTACTAAAGTCATTAATACTCATAAATTTAGGATGTACCCACTGTTCAAGTAATTGTTTTAAAATTATTTTTTCAAGCATGGATGGGGGTTGCGTTTGTAAATCCCTTGAATTCCAATCAGCTAAAGCTAAATATCCTCCAGGTCTTAAAGTTCTTAGCATTTGATCTGCAAATTTGGTTTTGTTGTTCATATGAGCTCCTGCCTCAACACTCCAAACACCATCAAATGTCCCCTCTTCAAATCTTAAATCCAAAGCATCCATAACCTTAAAGTTACATGAGCATTCATAGGGAGTAAGTTCTTTAGCTCTTTTTACTTGAGCTGGACTAATAGTTATTCCAGTAACATTAAATCCATAATAATTAGCGAGAATCCTAGAGCTTCCACCTATTCCACAACCTACATCTAAAACCCTAGAACCTCTTGGTAATTTATCTAAACCACTCCAACTTACTAACTCATGAACAAATTGTACTTTAGCTTCTCTAAAATCAATATTTTTATTCGGAGGATAGAAACCTAAATGTATATGCTCTCCCCATAATCTTTCTAGTAATTTATCTTGAGTCCATGAATCATAAGCTGAAGCTACAGTTCCAGAAGAAATATATTTTCTAGTATTAATTCTCCAAAGAATTAAAGAAGAAAATAATAAAGTTAATACTAAAAAAAGAGAAGATATTAAAAATATAGACATTTAGTTTTCTTTGATATCAGGAAAGCTTTCTTTTAAAGCTGTTCTAGCTGCTAATTGTTTTCTGGTATGATCTAACATTTCAAACTCTCTTTGCAAACGAGTATGTGTATTCCTCTCTTCTAATAGTTTTTGCTGCTCTTCAGCTACTGGCCCTCCCAAATGAGCACCGATCCAAAAAGACAGTTCCATAGGGTTTTCAGGTAACTTATCAGGAAGAACTTTTTGAGAATTAGTTAGTTTACTAGTTAATTTAACTACATCATTTAATGCTTCAGTAACTGAATCTCTTAAAAGGTCTAAGCTTTGAAAGCTATCAATATTTTCGTCAGTGATCCAACTTACCATTGCTGAGCAATAGGGTGTAGAACGTACAATTTCAAGAACTTGAAATCTTTGCTGTCCCAATGTAATTATATTACTTCTCCCATCTTCGGTAGTTTGATGTTTAATTATTTGAGCACAACAACCGACGTTAGCCATACTTTTTTTATCTGGATCCCATTTTATTACCCCAAACATTGAATCTGATTCAAGTACAGATTTAAGCATAATTCTGTATCTTGACTCAAAGATGTGTAGAGGCAAGACTTCTTGAGGGAAAAGAACAACTTCTGGTAGAGGGAATAATGGTAATTCCCTTACTGAAAGCTCTCCCATTTAAACCTCAAATTGTTTACTTTATTTTAGTAAATTAAAGTTCTATTTGGGATTTCTTATAATTTGACTTCTATATCTACACCACTAGGAAGATCCAATTTCATTAAAGCATCTATAGTTTTAGCAGAAGGACTATAAATATCAATTATTCTTCTGTGTGTTCTAGTCTCAAAATGCTCTCTAGAATCCTTATCTACATGAGGTGATCTTAAAACGCAATAAATTTTCCTCTTAGTTGGTAATGGAATAGGTCCGATAGCTGAAGCAGCAGTTGTATCTGCCGTTTGAATTATTTTGTCACAAGACAAATCAAGCATTCTTCTATCAAAGGCTTTCAATCTAATACGTATTTTTTGTTGAGTAAGTGATGCTGTCATAAGTTTAAATTAATCTCTTTATAAAGGGATTATTGATAATCAATAATCAATAACCCAGAATTTTATATTTAACTATTTTAGATTATCAAAGGTTACCTTCGTAAAATCAAAGAAAATTATTCAATAATTTTAGAAACAACACCAGCACCGATAGTACGTCCACCTTCGCGAATAGCAAAGCGCATACCTTGTTCAATAGCAACTGGACAAATTAATTCTCCAGTCATTTTAATCCTGTCACCTGGCATTACCATTTCTACATTAGCGCCATCATCAGATGTGAATGCAGTAATTTGTCCAGTTACATCTGTAGTTCTTATATAAAATTGTGGTCGGTAACCAGCAAAGAAAGGTGTATGTCTTCCACCCTCTTCTTTCTTAAGGACATAAACTTCTCCTTCAAATTTTGTATGAGGAGTAATCGAACCTTTTTTAACAAGAACCATCCCTCTTTCTATATCTTCTTTCTGAACACCACGTAAAAGTAGTCCAACATTATCTCCAGCCATACCTTCATCAAGAAGTTTACGGAACATTTCAACACCCGTGACAGTAGTCAATCTTGTATCTCTTATTCCAACTATTTCAACTTCTTCACCAACTTTGACTTTTCCTCTCTCTATTCTTCCAGTTGCAACTGTTCCTCTACCTGTGATAGAAAATACATCTTCAATTGCCATCAAAAATGGCTTATCAATTTCTCTCTCAGGTTCAGGAATACTGGCATCAACGGCAGTCATTAACTCTTCAATTTTAGATTCCCAAGTAGAATCTCCTTCTAAAGCTTTTAGACCTGAAACTTGAACGATGGGTATATCATCACCTGGGAAGTCATAACTATCAAGAAGTTCTCTGATTTCCATTTCAACAAGTTCGATGATTTCTTCATCATCTACCATGTCACATTTATTCAATGCAACAACTAAAGCAGGAACTCCAACTTGTTTTGCTAAAAGAATATGCTCTTTTGTTTGCGCCATAGGACCATCTGTTGCCGCACAAACTAAAATTGCACCATCCATTTGAGCAGCACCAGTGATCATGTTTTTCACATAATCAGCATGACCTGGACAATCAACATGAGCGTAATGTCTACCGGCTGTTTCGTATTCAACGTGTGCAGTATTAATTGTAATACCACGTTCTCTTTCTTCTGGAGCACCATCGATGTCTCCATAGTCTTGAGCTTTTGCTTGACCTTTTTTAGCTAGAACATTAGTAATAGCAGCAGTCAGGGTTGTTTTTCCATGATCAACGTGGCCAATAGTACCTATGTTGACATGTGGTTTGTTCCTTTCGAACTTCTCGCGAGCCATTTGAATTAAAGAATCGAGGGTTAAAGAGTGTTTAGTTTAGAGATCAGGAGTTGCCCTGATTCTTGGAAATGATAGCTTCAGCAACATTACGAGGAACTTCCTCATAATTTGCGAACTCCATTGAGAATATACCCCGACCTTGAGTCATTGATCGGAGTTGAGTGGCATAACCGAACATTTCGGCTAAGGGCACTTTGGCCTGTACTTTAGACAATCCATCATCGACAGATTGTCCTTCGACTTGACCTCTCCTTGAAGAAAGATCACCAATTACAGATCCAAGAAAATCATCGGGACTTTCGACCTCGACTTTCATCATAGGCTCTAATAGGACAGGATTGCATTTTTTAACCCCATCTTTAAAAGCCATTGAACCTGCAATTTTGAAGGCCATTTCAGATGAGTCTACATCGTGGAACGAACCATCGACTAGTGTTACTTTTACATCAATCAGCGGATAACCGGCAAGAACCCCTGATTCACAGGTTTCTTTCATTCCATTTGAGGCTGGTCCAATATATTCTTTTGGCACTGTTCCACCCACAATTTTGTTAACAAATTCAAAACCTTTACCGACTTCGGCAGGTTCCATTTCAATAACTACGTGTCCATATTGACCTTTACCTCCTGTTTGTCTTGCATATTTACCTTCACCCTTGGAACTTGATCTTATTGTTTCTCTGTAAGACACCTGAGGGGCGCCTATATTTGCCTCAACCTTAAACTCTCTCAACATTCTGTCTACAAGTATTTCTAGATGTAGTTCCCCCATGCCAGCGATAACAGTCTGATTAGTCTCTTGATCTGTACTTACCCTAAAGGTTGGATCTTCTTCAGACAAGGCTTGTAAAGCCTTAGAGAGTTTCTCCATATCTCCTTTAGTTTTTGGTTCTACAGCAACTGAAATAACAGGCTCGGGGATAAATAAAGTTTCTAGAACTATTGGGTCATCGGTATTACATAAGGTATCGCCTGTTGTTGTATTCTTCAATCCCAAAACAGCACCTAAATCTCCTGCTCTTAATTCATCAACTTCTTCCCTTTCATCAGCTTTTAAGATAACTAACCTTGAGATTCTCTCTTTAGCATCCTTAGTTGAATTCATAACATAACTGCCTTTAGAAAGTACTCCAGAATACATTCTTACAAAAGTTAGTTTCCCATAAGGATCGGACATGACTTTGAAAGCAAGTGCACTGAAAGGAGCATTATCATCCGAAGGTCTAACATCTTCCTTACCATTTGGTAAAACACCTTGAATTGGTTTAACATCAATTGGAGCTGGTAAATAATCAACTACTGCATCTAAAACTAATTGAACCCCTTTATTTTTAAACGCTGATCCACATAAAACAGGAACTAAACCATGCTTGAGTACTCCATCTCTAATCCCTTTTTTTAATTGATCTTCGGTTAATTCTCCCTTATCCAAAAATATTTCAATTAATTCTTCATCATTTTCTGCGACACTTTCCATTAATTTACTTCTCCATTCCAATGCCTCATCTTTCATATCATCTGGTATTGAAGCTTCTTCAATATCAGTTCCTAAATCGTTTTTGTATAAATAAGCCTTATTACTTACTAAATCAATAATTCCTGAAAGATCACCTTCAGCTCCTATTGGAAGTTGAATAGGAAAAGCATTTGCTTTAAGACGATCTTTTATTTGTTGATTAACTTTTAAAAAGTCTGCTCCTGTTCTATCCATCTTATTGACGAAAACCATCCTTGGAACAGAATATCTATCAGCTTGTCTCCAAACAGTCTCTGACTGTGGCTGAACTCCTCCTACCGCACAAAACACAGCAATAACTCCATCTAAAACTCTCATTGATCTTTCAACTTCAATTGTAAAATCAACGTGGCCTGGAGTATCAATAATATTAATTCTATGATCTTGCCAACTTGTAGAAATAGCAGCGGCTGTGATAGTAATTCCTCTTTCTCTTTCTTGAGCCATCCAATCTGTTACTGCAGCACCATCATGTACTTCTCCGATTTTATGAACAACCCCTGAATAAAAAAGTATTCTTTCAGTAGTTGTTGTTTTACCAGCGTCAATATGAGCGGCTATACCTATATTCCTTACTCGTTCAAGGGGAAAGTCGCGTGCCAATGTTAAAACTCCAAATAGAATGAATTGCTAAATAGCTACAGTTTATTTAATTAAATAAACTTTTTTTTATAATAAACTAAATAAGGACCATTTTGGGTCGAAATTAGTATCTGTAGTGAGCAAAAGCCTTATTAGCTTCTGCCATTTTATGAGTATCTTCTCTCTTCTTTACTGCGCTGCCAGTTTCATTAGCTGCATCCATTAATTCACCCGCTAACTTTTGTGACATACTCTTTCCGTTTCTTCCTCTTGAAAAAGTAACAATCCATCTTAGTGCCATAGCAGTTCCTCTTTCTTGACGAACTTCCTGAGGAACTTGATAAGTAGCCCCTCCAACTCTTCGGGCTCTCACTTCTACTAAAGGGGTTGCATTCTTTACAGCTGTTTCAAATAACTCCACAGCATTCCCCCCTGTTCTCTCACTGATTAGAGAGAAAGCATCTGATAATATTTTTTGTGCAGTAGATTTTTTACCATGTTTCATCAATCTAGAAATAAGCATTGAGGCGAGACGACTATTAAATTGAGGGTCTGGTAAAACCGGTCTTTTTACTGCTGCATTACGACGTGACATTTTAGAAAAGAATTGATGTTAAAAAATTAATCATTTTTAGGAGCTTTTGCACCATATTTAGATCTGGATTGACGTCTATCTTTGACTCCGGCAGTATCTAAAGTTCCTCTTATTATATGGTATCTTACCCCCGGGAGATCTTTAACTCTTCCTCCCCTGAGCAGAACTACAGAGTGTTCCTGTAAATTATGTCCGATTCCAGGAATATATGCGGTGACTTCAAAACCTGAAGTTAATCTAACTCTGGCAACTTTTCTTAGGGCAGAATTAGGTTTCTTAGGAGTAGATGTATAAACCCTTGTACATACACCCCTTCTCTCTGGACAAGATTTAAGTGCAGGAGATTTTGTTTTTCTTGTCAGACGTTTTCTCTCTGATCCAATTAATTGGGAAATGGTCGGCATCTATATTTATAAATAAAAATACATATTCAAATATCATAACCTTTTACGAGGCATAACTAAAGTATTTTTTTATTTTGTTTGATTTGTAAATTAAATTTTAATTTGTTTAGTAATTCTTCATTATCTTTGCTTTGTATTTTGAAATTCATTTTTATAATAGTAATAAATAAATTTTCTTATATAGTT